>JAFYSB010000081.1 GCA_017546705.1 Paludibacteraceae bacterium | reverse complement strand
ATAAATCCTAACTTTTTTGTATTTATTTTTCAATAAAATGACTGAAAATCACACAGTTAAAGCGAATAAACAAGTGGTGTTTATAGGAGAGTTTATTCGCGCACATTGACACTTTTCCTGCACGAAATTTGAATAAGAACCTATCTTTCCGCTGTCAATTACATACCATATACGTAGGATATACGTAACATATACGTAAGATATACGTAGGATAACCGAGTTGTTAACCTGAGAATACCCTATCTTCCTCTTATCTTTCTCCTACCTTCTGCCTGCTTCTTTCTGCTTTCTTTCTCGTTACCACTCCGATACCACTTCGTTACCACTCGATTACCATTTGGTACTTTCCCCGTACCATGCTACCTATCCTCCGCTCGACGGAGTCCCCGATAACGCTTGCGTTATGGGGTGCACTTGCGATGGTTCGCCGAGTAAATCTTCTTCTCCTCTGCTCGACGGATTCCCGTCTCGCGAGTCTCGATTCCCCAATATCCGCCACCTGTTTACTCGGCGATAACCCGCCGAGCAAAAAATCACAAGAAAATGCGATTTTTCTTGCACATCTGCAAATTTTGTTGTACCTTTGCAAGGTATATCCTACTAATTTGACTAATTAGACCAATTCGACTAACAAGAAACATCAATACAAACCCTTAAAATCCAAACAATTATGAAAACATTTTTTACTCTTATCCTAGCCTTTGTGGCTACCTCCACCCTTATGGCAGAATATTATGACTTCCTATCGGGTGATTTGTACTATAAATTCAGTAACACATCTCTTGATGCGGTGGAGGTCGTATCAAAAGTTAGTCCTTGGGAGCATGAAACGTGGGACACAACTGAAAACTATCCTGGGCTCACTGATGTGATTATTCCTTCCAGCGTTACTCACGATGGTGTAACTTATAACGTAACAGGAATTGGATATCGTGCTTTCCATGGTTGTTCTACGCTTAAGTCCATCATTATCCCTAATAGTATCACGAGTATTGAAGGTGGAGTGTTTGGTGAATGCTCTTCTCTTGATACTATAACAATTCCTAATAGTGTGACAAGTATTGGAAGTTATGCATTCAGCCAAACAGGCATATACAAGAATAACTCCTATTGGGAAAATGATGTCTTGTATATCAACAATTGTTTAATTGAGGCAAGATATATGATTTCAGGTGAATATACCATAAAAGAAGGAACTCGATTAATTGCGGAAGCTGCCTTTATATATAGAGAAAAACTTACTTCGGTTAGTATCCCTAATAGCGTAACACGTATTAGTCAACATGCTTTCTATGGTTGCTCATCACTTCAGCATGTTAATATCCCTAATACTATTACAAGTATTGAAAGTTGTGCTTTCTATGGGTGTTCATCACTCGAATCTATCACCATTCCCAAGAACGTAACCAGTATTAACTCAGGTGCTTTCTATGGCTGTTCGGGATTGACTTCGATTATTGTTGAGAACGGTAATCCGACATACGACACCCGCGAGAATTGCAATGCGCTTATTGAAACGACTACAAATACACTTATTCTTGGTTGTCAAAATACCATTATCCCAAATAGCATCACCAGCCTTGGCATTAGCGCTTTCAAAGACTGCTCTGCACTAACTTCTATCACTATCCCAAAAAGCGTGACTCACATTGGAGGTACTTATTATTATGATTACACTTTTGAAGGTTGTGTGTTCTTAAAAGAAAATTTCATCAACAATAGTTCATTGGATGCTGAAGCAAACAACTATTGGGGTGCAGAATTTGTTGACAGAGAAATAGATGGACTACTTATACGCAACGATACGATTATAGATTGTCGTCCTAAAGTCGTTTCTGTTACCATACCTAATGATGTAACAACGATCGGAGGAGGTGCTTTCGAAGATTGCTCCTCCCTCACCTCCATTACGATCCCCAATAGCGTCACGAGCATTGGACGTAGTGCTTTCTATTATTGCTCTTCTTTGACCTCTGTCGCCATCGGAAAAAACGTTAAAACTATCGGAGAGGGGGCTTTCGAATGGTGTTCCGCCCTCTCCTCTATCACTATCCCAGAAAGTATAACGAGTATTGAAAGTTGGGCATTTGAGGCTTGTTCTACCCTCACAACTATTATCTGTAAAGCAGTTGAAGTACCAACTTTAGGAAAAGAGGTTTTCTACGATATGCCTCTCTCCGAAGTAACGCTCTATGTCCCTGCACAATCGTTAGACGACTACAAAGCAGCAGAGCAATGGAAAGACTTTGGCGCGATCCTACCAATTGAGGAAGCACCTTCTGCCATTGAAAATATCCATGCGCCTACATTCAATACCCAAAAACTCCTCCGCAATGGTCAAGTATACATCCTGCAAGATGGCAAAACTTACACCATCACAGGACAGAAGCTATAACGCCCCTCCCTTGCAGATTATTGTATAACCCAAGAGCGACACCCTTTTTGCGGTGCCGCTCTTTGTTTTAATCTCTTGAAATCATTGCTGGCTACAAATTGTTATTGTTTTTCCTCCTCGAGCGCGAGCTGTGTTGTTGCTCGCGCAATGTTGTTGGAGAAATCGTTCGAAGGCGTAAGCCGAGATAAGAAATAAGTTGTTGGTGTTGTTGATTAAAATAATGGGATTTATAATCAGTTGACACTATCTATAGTTTTTTCACTACATTGTTATTAAGATTAAGCGGACGAGCTAAAAGCGAGTGCTAGCGGTTGCAATTTATCACGGAGTGCTAAGGAAGAGATGGGGCGTATGCGTGGCAAATAGGATTAATAAGATTTCTGCCAAAGGCAAGGAGATAAGTTTCTTTGTATTAATGATTCGATTTTGCGGCTAATTGGCGTTCTCGCGCGTACGCGCTATATGTGAAAGGTGTTGTGAGATTGGTATAAATGCCCGAAATTTGCGATTTAAGCGCATGAGAGTGAAAAATCGGGGTATTAGCCAAAAATAAGAAAAAATGCAAAAAAACGCACAAAAATTTGCACATATCAAAAAAAAGCAGTAATTTTGCAGCGAAAAATAAGACCGTCTAAACGGCTGTCAGATCTAGAATCCGACAACGAAGTGGTCCGACAATGAAATGGTCTAACAGCGAAGCGGTCTAACAACACAGTGATCTAAAATAACAAAACTATATGATTGACAACGACAGAATTATTCCTGTGAAGATTGACGAGGAAATGCGAACCTCGTACATCGACTATTCGATGAGCGTCATTGTGGCACGTGCGTTGCCCGATGTGCGCGACGGTTTCAAACCAGTACACCGCCGTGTGCTCTTCGGAATGAACGAGTTGGGTAACACCAGCGACAAACCTACCAAGAAATCCGCACGTATCGTGGGTGAGGTAATGGGTAAGTACCACCCTCACGGCGATAGCAGTATCTATGGTACATTGGTGCGTATGGCACAGCCATGGAACATGCGCAACGTGTTGGTGGACGGACAAGGTAACTTCGGCTCAATCGACGGCGACGGTGCAGCGGCTATGCGTTATACCGAGGCACGCCTCTCGAAACTAGCTGAAGAGATGCTTCGCGATATCGAGAAAGATACCGTGGATATGCAATTGAACTTCGACGACTCGCTCCGCGAGCCAGTAGTATTGCCATGTCGCTTCCCTAACCTCTTGGTGAATGGTGCCAGCGGTATCGCAGTAGGTATGGCTACGAATATGCCAACCCACAACTTGGGCGAAGTGATTGACGGCTGCGTTGCATACGTGAAGAACGCTGTGGCACGTGTGGAGAATCCAGAGGTGGAGCCTATCACCGTGGCAGAACTCATGGAGCATATCAAGGCGCCTGACTTCCCAACAGGTGGTACTATATATGGTTATCAAGGCGTGCGCGACGCGTACGAGACTGGTCGCGGTCGCGTGATTATCCGCTCGAAGGCAGAGATTGAGACCGAGGACAATGGTCGCGAGCGTATCGTGATTGGCGAGTTGCCATACGGCGTAGTGAAGTCTGATTTGGTGAAGAATATCGCTGACCTTGTGAACGACAAGAAGATCGAAGGTATCTCAGGTATCAGCGACCAATCCAAACGCGATGTGCGTATCATCATTGAGATCAAGCGCGATGCCAATGCACAAGTGGTGTTGAATAAGCTCTACAAATATACTGCATTGCAATCCAGCTTCTCTGTGAACAGCATTGCGCTGGTAAAGGGTCGTCCACAGCTCTTGAATCTCCACGACATGGTGGCGAACTTCATCGAGCACCGCATGGAGGTAGTAGTACGCCGCACGAAATTCGAACTCAAGAAAGCCGAAGAACGCGCACACATCTTAGAGGGATTGATAATCGCCGTAGATAACATCGACGAGGTGGTGAAGATTATCCGTGCAAGCCGCACTCCTGCTGATGCACAAGCGAACTTGGAAGCACGTTTCAATCTTGATAACCTGCAATCCAAAGCGATTGTGGATATGCGTCTTTCACAACTCACAGGCTTGCGTATCGATGAGTTGAAAGAAGAGTATGCTAAGTTGCAAGAGCTCATCCAACACCTCAACGCTTTGCTCGCAAGCGAGACTATGCGCTATGAAGTAATCGAGAACGAACTCGTTGAAATCAAAGAGAAATATGCCGATGAGCGTCGCACACGTATCATCAAGATGGCTACTGAGTTCAATCCAGAGGATATGTATGCGGATGACGATATGGTCATCACCATTTCTCACCTCGGCTATATCAAGCGTACCCCATTGGCTGACTTCCGTCAGCAAGGTCGTGGTGGCGTAGGTGCGAAAGCTAGCGCTGCGCGCGATGAGGACTTTATTGAGTACGTTCACCAAGCGAATATGCACTCTACTATGATGTTCTTCACCGAGCAAGGTCGCCTCTATTGGACCAAGGTATATGAGTTGCCAGAGGGCAACCGCCAATCAAAGGGACGTGCATTGCAGAATATGATCAACATCCAGAAGGGCGACAAGGTTTGCGCGTTTATCCACGTGAAGAACCTCAACGATATGGAGTATGTGCAAAACCACTACCTCATCTTCGCTACCAAGGATGGTTTGATGAAGAAGACTACCCTCGAGTCATACAGCCGTCCACGTGCTAATGGTATTATTGCCCTTGGCTTGCGTGAGGGCGACCGCCTGATTCGCGTGACACTCACCGACGGCAATAGCCAAATGTTGGTAGCTTCCTACAACGGTAAGGTGGTTCGCTTCCCAGAGGATACCGTTCGCCCAATGGGTCGTACTGCAACGGGTGTACGTGCTATCAAGCTCGACGAAGATGGTCAAGATCGCGTGATTGGCATGATTTGTGTAGAGGAGGGTAGCAAGGAGTCTGTACTCGTAATTTCCGAGAAGGGCTTTGGTAAGCGTACCGACCTCGATGACGAGAATGGTGAGCCAATCTATCGTATCACCAACCGTGGCGGTAAGGGCGTGAAGACCATGAACCTCACCGATAAGACGGGTAACCTCATTGGTTTGGAGGCTGTAACCGACGAGCAAGACCTCATGCTTATCACCAAGTCAGGTACGGCTATCCGCATGGCGATGGACACTATCCGCGTCATGGGTCGTGCTACTCAAGGTGTCAAACTCATCGAACTCCAAAAGCGCAACGATACGCTCATGTTCGGCTGCGTAGTACCTAAAGAGGAGCAAGAAGAGGTGACAGAAGCACCTGAGGCAACCGCAGAGGAGGCAACTACCGCAGAGGAGTAACCAATAAACTCCCACTGAGCTCACGGATAATAATCGGAGGAAATTAGTGCAATCAGTGGGAAATAATAAGAATGTATAGAACTTTTAAAACTTTTACAAATATGAAAAAATCAATTTTTCTTGCAGCCCTTGTGCTGATAAGCGCAGGCTGCTTCGCACAAAAAGCAAATGTAAGCAAAGCTCGTGGTTTGGTTGAAGCAGAGACTCCAGATTATGCTGGTGCACGTGCTGTGATAGCAGAGGCATTGCAAAACGAAGAGACCAAAGATCAAGCTAATACATGGTATATAGCAGGATACATTGGTTATAAAGAGTTTGACGCTGCTAACCTCAATCGCCAATTAGGTCGTAATATCGATTTCGATCAGTGGGGTGCTGCTGCATACGAGTCATTGGAGTATTGGAACAAGGCTTATGAATTGGCTTTGATTCCTACTTATGACAAGAAGGGTAAAGCAAAATACGATACCCGTACTCCAAAGAACATATTGCCAAAAATACAAGAGTATTTCTTGCACCAACCACTTGTGATTGCTGGTTTCAACGCTTATGAGGCTAATAATCCTTCATTGGCATACGACTACTTCATGGCACACTGCAATATTCCTGATGCAAAAATCTTCCAAGATTACCCAGAGGAGGCTGCTAAATTGTTGCGCGATACCAGCTACTATACATGTCTCTACTATGCTGGTCGTTTTGCTTATGAGGCTGAGCGTTATGAGGAGGCTATTGCTACGCTTGAGCGCATGAATACTGAGCATGCTAATGCCAACGCACTTCGCAAAGAGGTGATTTATGCCAATGAGTATATCTATCAAATCTACATTGAGCAAGGTGATACCGTAAAGGCGGTAGAGTCTATCAAGAAGAGCATTGATTTGTTCCCAGAGGAGCCATGGTTTATGCAAAACCTCATCAACCTCTATATCAACTCAGGTCAAGAGGATAAGGCGATTGAGTATTTGGATATTGCTATCAACCGCGAACCAAACGTAGGTCAATACTACAACTCTAAGGGCTCAATCTTGGCGCGTATCGGTCGTTTTGATGAGTCGTTTGCCGCTTTTGCGAAAGCCATTGAGTTGGAGCCAAATAATGCATTGTTCCTTGAGAGTCTTGGCTTTGCATACGTAGATCTTGGTAACAAACTCAACGATGATGCTACCTATTTGGACAACAAAGCTTATGCAAAGGCAAAGGTGGAGATTGACGCTGCTTACAAAAATGCATTGCCTTACTTTGAGAAGGCATACGAATTGGAGCCTGATAACGACAGCTTCAAACACTCGTTGCGCTCGCTCTACTACCGCCTTGGTATGAACGACAAGTACGAGGCTCTCGCTGATTAAGTAATTCATCATTCATAATTCAAAATTCTTAATTGGATTATGGGACGCATCCTAGCTATTGACTACGGACGCAAACGCACAGGATTAGCCGTTACGGATATGCTCCGCATAACGGCTAATCCGCTTATTACTATTCCTACGCATACCCTTGAGGCGTGGTTGAAAGATTATTTTGCCAAGGAACAAGTGGATGAAGTGGTGATAGGTCATCCCTATCAGATGAATGGCGAGGATTCAGAGTCCATGCAATATATTCAGCCTTTTATCAATCGCTTTCGTAAAGTGTTTCCGAATATGCCTCTGAAAGAATATGATGAGCGTTTTACTTCGGTGATTGCTCATCAGGCTATGATTGCAGGAGGCATGAAGAAGAGCCAACGACAAGACAAAGCAGTTGTGGACAAAATAGCTGCTTGTATTATCTTGGAAGGCTATCTGGATAGCATTCGCTAAACACTAAACACTAAACACTAAACTCTAAACTCTAAACGCTAAACACTAAACACATGATATTACCAATATACTTATACGGACAACCTGTGTTGCGCAAGCCCACAGAAGACGTTACTCCTGAACTCCTCACTCCTGAACTCCTTGCAGATATGTGGGAAACCTTAGCAGTAGCTGAAGGATGCGGATTGGCAGCACCACAGATTGGCAAAGCCATTCGTCTTTTCATCGTAGATGGCACAGAATTAGCAGAAGACTATCCTGAGTGCCAGGACTTTAAGAAAGTATTTATCAATCCTGAGATTATCGAGGAGAGTGAAGAAGATGTTACTTTCTCTGAGGGTTGCCTTTCGTTGCCAGGTATCTCAGAGAACGTGATTCGCCCTGCCAGCATCACCATTCGCTATATGGACGAGAACTTCACCGAACATACGGAAACCTACGATGGTTTTGCTGCGCGTATCATCCAGCATGAGTACGACCACCTCGAGGGACATGTCTTTACCGACCGTATCTCTCCTATCCGCCGTCAGTTTGTTAAAACAAAACTCACCAACATTGCCAAAGGCAAAGTCTCCGCTCGCTATCGCACCAAACGCTAAACGCTAAACAGTAGCGCAGCGTTCACTAAACACTAAACAGTAGCGCAGCGTTCACTAAACACTAAATAGTAGCGCAGCGTTCACGAAACACTAAACAGTAGCACAGCGTCCACTAAACACTAAACAGTAGCGCCCCAGGCGCGTTCACTAAACACAAAGTATGTCAATACTTACAATAATACTCCTCGCCATTGGCTTAGCCATGGACTGTTTTGCAGTTTCTGTCTGCAAGGGATTGACTTCGCCGCATGGCTATGTGCCACGCTATATCAAACCCATGCTAATGGCATTGCTCTTCGGCGTGTTCCATGCAGGCATGCCATTGATTGGCTATTTCGCGGGCAGTCTGTTTGCTTCGTTCTTCGAACGCTTTGCACCATGGATAGCTCTTGCCTTGCTCGGCTTTATTGGTGGCAAGATGATATATGACTCACTCCACGATGACGATGATGAGGCACATTTAGCCGATTTCTCCTTCTTGGGGTTATTGTCGTTGGCATTCGCTACATCAATGGATACTTTGGCTACTGGAGTAATCTTCATTCCTCATCCAGATGTATTGTGGATAGCTGTGGGCATTATAGCTGCGACATGTTTTTTGTTTTCCATGACAGGTTTTGTAATCGGTCATTTGGTCGGCACGCGGTTAAGAATGAATGTAACGCTGCTTGGAGGAGTGATTCTTATCCTAATTGGAGTGAAAATATTTGTAGAAGGTGTATTCTTTTCTTAAAATGTTTAGCATGCCGTTCTATCTTTTTACACTCGATGTAGCAAAATAAAAATCCTCACACAACTTTCTAAGCAATTCTTTGCGTATATGCAAAAAAATAACTAACTTTGCACCCGAAAGTAATTTGCGCGGAGAATTTTCTAAAAACTTTTATATAATGGCACAACATTATGAGGCAGCCGGCGTAAACCTCGAAGCCGGATACGAAGTAGTAAGTCGTATTAAATCGCATGTAAAAAGTACCAACCGCTTTGGCTCAATGGGCAATATCGGTTCGTTTGGTGGAATGTTCGACCTCTCGGCACTCAACATCAAAGAGCCTGTCCTCGTAAGCGGCACCGATGGTGTAGGTACCAAACTCAAACTCGCTTTCGCGATGGACAAGCACGATACCATTGGTATCGACGCTGTGGCTATGTGTGTGAACGATGTGTTGGCACAAGGCGCTGAACCACTCATCTTCCTCGATTATGTGGCTATTGGTCACAATATCCCTGAGAAGGTAGAGGCTATCGTAGCAGGTGTGGCAGAAGGTTGCCGCCAAGCTGGTTGCGCACTCGTAGGTGGCGAGACCGCTGAGATGCCTGGTATGTACGGCGATGGCGAATACGATATCGCAGGTTACACCACAGGTGTAGTGGAGAAATCCCAACTCATCGACGGCAGCAAAGTGGCTGTAGGTGATGTATTGGTAGGTATCTCTTCTTCAGGCGTACATAGCAACGGCTTCAGTCTCGTGCGCAAGGTAGTTAGCGATGCTGGTCTAGACTTGCATACTGTTTACCCAGAGCTCAGCGCAGACAAGAAACTCGGCGAAGTGCTTCTCACCCCAACACGCATCTATGTGAAGCAAGTGCTGGAGGTGATCCACAACTGCGATGTGCACGGCGTAGCCCATATCACTGGTGGTGGTTTTGATGAGAACATCCCTCGTATCTTAAAAGAGGGTCAAGGCTTCAGCGTAACCGAGGGTTCATGGGAGATTCTTCCTGTGTTCCAATGCTTGGAGAAGTGGGGTAATATTCCTCACCGTGAGATGTTCAACATCTTCAATATGGGTATTGGTATGGTGATTGCTATGCCAGCAGCAGACGCAGAGAAAGCGATCGCTATCCTCGCTAAACACGGCGACAAAGCACAAGTAATCGGTAAAGTTATCGAAGGCGAGAACGAGATTCTCTAAGCGCCCTAAGGCACGAAGTTTCCTTGCTAAGGCAAAAATAATATCTAATCGCATCTCCTCATGGGGATGCGATTGTTGTAGTTATTAAAAAGCACAATTCTTAATATTGCCGTCTCTTTTACTTCTCTTATATCTTCCCCTATTCCACTGTGAAGGAGTGCGACGGAACGCACTCCGAGTATTGCGCCCGAAAAGTCCCCACTTTGAGGATTAAGCGCAATACATAGAATGGCGCTATATATATTATGGGGTACTTGACGAATGTTATTCGGGTATTCTTCCCTCTCACCTCTAAACTGTAGCTCGCCCCACGAGCGTCCTCTAAACTGCGACGCAGTCGCCGCCTCTACACCCTACACTAAAAAAATACCCAAAAAGCGATTTTTATTTGCATATCTGCAAAAAAAAAGTATTACCTTTGCGGCGAAAATTGAGTAAAAATTCAACAAATATTGAGTAAATTTCTTTTGCCGCCTCGTTCTATCCTAAACATAGCATTGTCGTAGGTGGAGCTGGTATATCGTTGGAACAGTTCCTATTACTATCACCTGAGAACTTATTCTAACCTATAGCGAAAGGTGTGTCCCGAAATAATAGTACCGCCATTTTTTGAAAAACAGTGGTATTATTTGCATTATTGCAAAAAAAGTTGTAACTTTGCACCGCAAAGTTTTTCGCAGATTATCATGGCAAAGAAACAGAATAATACACCTAACAAAGAGATAGGAACTGCGCAGGAGTTGTATAACTTTCTGATGGAGGCCTGCAATATCCTTCGTGGTCCTGTCAGTCAGGACAACTTCAAGGATTATATCACGCCGCTGCTCTACTACAAGCGTCTGAATGATGTCTATGACGAGGAGACCGAAGAGGCTCTGCTCCTCAGCGGTGGCGACACGGAGTTTGCTGCCCTACCAGAGCAACACCGCTTTGACATCCCAGAGGACTGCCATTGGCAAGATGTGCGTCAGCGTACCGAGAATGTCGGTTCAGCCCTTGTAGGCGCTATGCACAAGACCGAGTTGGCAAACCCTGACACGCTATACGGTGTGCTGAGTATCTTCTCTGCTCAGAAATGGACTGACAAACGCGTCCTCTCTGACGAGCGTATCACCAACCTTATCGAACATATGTCGCGTCGCAAATTGGGCAATAAGGATTATCCTAACGACTTGATGGGTGATGCCTACGAGATTATGCTCAAGCGTTTTGCCGACGATAGCAAGGCACAAGCAGGCGAGTTCTATACCCCTCGTGCTGTCGTGCGTTTGCTGGTGAAGATCCTCGACCCTAAACCAGGTGAGACGGTCTATGACCCAGCTTGCGGTTCGGGTGGTATGCTCATCGAGGCGGTTAACCATATGAAGAATGATGCATTGTGCTGTGGTAGTATCTTTGGCCAGGAGAAGAATGTCACCAACGCTGCTATCGCTAAGATGAACCTCTTCTTGCACGGAGCATCGGACTTTACTATCCTGCAAGGCGACACTTTGCGCGAGCCAAAGATTCTGCAAGGTGGTAGTATTGCTCGTTTTGACTGCGTGATTGCCAACCCACCATTCTCGCTCAAGAAATGGGGCGAAACAGAATGGCGCAGCGATAAGTTCTCTCGTAATATATGGGGTACACCTACCGACGATACGGGTGCTGATTATGCTTGGATACAGCACATGGTGCAATCCATGAAACCTGGTACAGGTCGTATGGCTGTTGTGATGCCACAGGGGGTATTGTTCCGCGGTAATGCCGAAGCAGATATCCGCAAGCAGATGGTGGAATCCGATTTGGTAGAGGCAGTTATCACATTGGGCGAGAAACTCTTCTTCGGTACTCAACTCTCTCCATGTATCTTGGTGCTTCGTCGCCATAAAACAGCAGAACATTCTGCACGCGTGCTGATGGTGGACGCATCTAAGATCTTAACCGTGCGCCGTGCACAAAACGAATTGACCGAGGAGAATGCTGCAGAGATCTTCCAACACTATCTGGATTATACCGACAAGGAGGATATCTCTCGCGTGGTAACACTCCAGGAGATTGCGGAGAAAGATTTTGTACTATCGCCTAACCGCTATATCCAGTACCACCAAGAGGAGCAAGAGCCCTACGAGGTGGTCAAGGCACGCTTCTTGGCGGCATGTCAAGAGGTCCGCGAAGCCGAGCAAGCTTTTACCCAATTGATGAATTCCTAATTCGAAATCCCATGGCACAGATTACTATTGATACATTGAAATCCTTCCTTTGGTCGGCGGCGGAGAATCTCCGTGGTCAGATCGATGCGGCAGGATACAAAGAATATATCTTTCCTCTGCTCTTCTTCAAGCGCATTAGCGATGTGTACGATGAGCAGTATGCTGCTTTCGTAGCCGAGGGTGGAGAGGAGTATGCCGAGATGCAAGCGATGGAGTTGCCTATCCGTATTCCTGATGGCGAACACTGGCAAGATGTGCGTCAGGTGACGGAGAATGTAGGCCAACGCCTCGTGGAGGCTTTTATCGCTATTGAGCAAGCCAACCCTGCTCGCGAGAATGATGGCCGTATGATTGGCGGACTGGAGGGTATCTTCGGACCAAAAGATGGCTGGACCAACAAGAACAAGATGCCCGACCATATCATCACATCTATTATTGAGGATTTCTCGCGCTACAACCTGTCGCTGAGTTCGTGTCCAGCGGACGAGATGGGACAGGCATACGAATACCTGGTGGGTAAGTTTGCCGATGATGCTGGTAACACGGCACAGGAGTTCTATACCAACCGTACGGTAGTGGAGTTGATGGCGGAGATCCTGCAACCGCAACCCGACGAGAGTATCTACGACCCTACTTGCGGTTCGGGTGGTATGCTTATCAAGAGTCTTGACCATTTGCGCAATCAGGGCAAAGAGTGGAAGGGTGTGCATGTCTTTGGTCAGGAGGTGAATGGTCTGACTTCGGCTATTGCCCGCATGAACTTGTACCTGAATGGCGTAGAGGATTTCTCTATCGTGTGTGGTGACACATTGCGCAATCCTGCATTCTTGGATGGCAGTCACTTGCGCACTTTCGATATTGTGCTGGCTAACCCGCCATACTCCATTAAGGAATGGGACCGTGCCGCTTTCGAGAACGACAAATGGGGACGCAATTTCTTAGGCACACCGCCACAAGGCCGAGCAGACTATGCTTTTATCCAGCATATCCTTGCTTCTATGGACGAGAAGAACGGCCGTTGCGCCATCTTGCTGCCTCACGGAGTGTTGTTTAGAAAAGAGGAAAAAGAGATCCGTGAGAAGCTGATCAATATGGATATATTAGAGTGTGTTATAGGTATAGGTAAAAACTTATTCTTCAACTCAGGTATGGACGCATGCATTATGCTATTCCGAAAAAATAAACCAGCAGAACGAAAGGGTAAGCTGTTATTCATAGACGCACATCAAGAAGTAACTCGCAAAAATGCAGAGAGTTATATGGAGCCTCATCATATTGCTAAGATTGTAGAGGCATATCGTAAATATGAAAATGTAGATGGCTTTTCTAAAATAGAAGAAAATAGAAATATCATCTCTAATAATAAATCCAAATTGAGTATCAAACGCTATGTGCGTCCAGAGCAATCATTGAATCAAGCATCCTGTACCACTCATTTAACTGCATGGCAAGAAAATATGATGACCTTGCACACACTATTGGATTATTTAAACAAGAATTTGTAATATGGCAACTATTATACTTGGTGATATTGTTGAGGTAATCAAAGAGACCGTTCATAATCCTCAGGAAAGCGGTTTCCAATATTTTGTAGGCTTAGAGCATTATGATTCGGGTGAACCATTAATTACTCGATATGCTACCCCAGATAACTTGACATCTTCTGTGAAACATTTTGCAAAAGGTGATATTTTGGTGGCTCGTCGTAATGTGTATCTCAAGCGTGCAAGTCTTGTTGATTTTGAAGGTGTTACTTCGGGCGACTCAATTGTTTTGCGTGCTAAGGACAAAAAGTACCAACAGATTCTCCCATTTATTTTGAATTCGGATGATTTTTGGGATTATGCAGAGCAAAATTCAGATGGAACAATGTCTAAACGTCTTTCCCCTGCAGACTTGTTAGATTATGAATTTGAGGAACTTGAAAATATAGAGCTTTTAGCCGACAAACTTTGGGCGGCATATCGTGTCAAAGAATCCTACAAAAAACTCCTTGCTGCTACCGACGATATGCTCAAAGCAAAATTTGCAACACTTGTTTTGAATAAAGAGTGGCCCACGGAGAAATTATCCAAAATAGCAACATATTCAATTGGCTTAACATATAAACCTAGTGAGGTTACAGAAAACGGAATAATTGTATTGAGATCTGGTAATATTCAGGATTCACACATAATATTAGAGGATGTTGTAAGGGTAACGACTAAAATTAAAGATAACCTTTATGTGCAAAAAGATGATATTCTAATGTGTAGTCGTAATGGTAGTGCTCAATTAGTAGGAAAAGTAGCCTTAATCCCTGAATTGATAGAACCAATGACATTTGGTGCCTTCATGACAATTATCCGCTCCAAGTATAGCAGATATTTGCTGTTGTATTTTCAAACTAAAGAATTTAGAAAACAACTCTCTGGAAGCAAATCGTCAGTAATGAATCAAGTAACACAGAAAATGTTAGACGAAATAATAATCCCTATACCTGATACTAAAACAATAGATGAATTAGTTAATATCGCCACCCAAGCGGAAGCGACCAAAGAATCCTTGCGCAAGAGTATCGAGAATATCGACCAAGTAATCAAAAGTCTAATAAACCAGTAAAAATACATAACAAATAATTGCTAAGCATATGACTTGGAAAGAAAAAGCATTAAGTATATTGGAGGATAGTTTGTATCCTGTAGCAACTGAATTGAATGATTTGGATTGGAAGAGCGGTCTTTCTTGTAAAACAGAACGTCTTGCTCAGCACTTATGCGCATTTTCTAACTTAAAAGGAGGAGGGCTTCTGGTATTTGGAGTCAACAATGATGCCACTCTTTTTTCGGTGACCAAAGAAGAATGCGATGAAATAATTCAACGTTTAGGAAATATTGCTAAAAATAATTTGTCGGTTGCAATCACCATTGAGCATTGGACTACTGATTATAAAGGACATTCTTTGCTCTTTATACATATCCCTGAACAGATTGATAAACCAACACATCTAAGAGGTAAGGAAATCTGGGATTCATATACGCGTTCTGCAGGGCAGACGGTAAAAATGTCGCGTTCACAAATTAAATCTCTGATTGCTGATTCGCAAGGTCTTTCTTTTGAACAACGTATTGCTAAGGAAAATGTAACGACCGACGAATTGCTTGAATTGTTAGATTATTCCAAATACTTTGAAATGTCTAACAAAGAAATACCTAAGGACAAAACAACGATAGCCAAACGTCTAGAAGAATTCGATTTGTGTATCCAAAATGGAGATACATGGCATATCACTAATATGGGAGCTGTACTTTTTGCTAAAGATATATCCAAATTTGATGGATTACAAACTCACTCTGTTATAGTTCGAAAATATGTAGGTAGCAATAATAGAGAGCTGCTTTCGGAACAAGTTGGGAAGATGGGATATGTAGTAGGTTTTGAAGGGCTTGTTGAATATATTAATAAATTGACTTCAGTTGAAGAAATGGGTGTTGTGCGTAAGATGATACCGTCATATCCTAAAATAGCAATCAGAGAGTTTGTAGCAAACGCATTGATTCACCAAGATTTTGCAATTGAAGGTATGCAAGTTGTAGTCGAAATCTTTGATAATCGCATATCAATAACCAATCCTGGAGCTCCTTTACACGATGTTAATCGATTGTTGGATTTGCCTCCACAATCAAGAAACGAGCAATTAGCACATGCGATGTTTATGCTTGGAATATGCGAAAGACGAGGAAGTGGTATTGACAGAGCTGTAGAGGCAATAGAGGCAATGTTGCTACCAGCTGCAAAAATAACGAAGGGAGAGAATCACACACGAGTATTCTTGTTCATGCAAAAGAATCTCTCGGATATGACAAAACAAGAAAAGATTGACGCATGCTATCAACATGCGTGCTTGGTTTATGAGGATCACCGTGCTATCAATAATCAATCTGTTAGAGAAAGATTTGGAATAGATAAAAATCAATCAGCAGTGGCTTCGCGTATTATTGCAGATACGTTAGAAGCTAAAAAAATCAAATTGTCAGATGAGAGTATAACCTCTAAAAAATACGCAACGTATATTCCATATTACGCTTGATTTTATTTGCAAAGTAAATCCGCAGCACGATTAAGTGCTTGATTATCAGATTGTTCTTATTTGCAAAGTAAATCCGTAGAGCAAAATTATGTAGTAGATTTTGTGTAAATCATAACGAAATAATTAAATGTCTATAATTTGTTTATTTTTTGTCTATAATTTGGTTTCAAATGAGTGGCATAAAAAAATAAATCGAAAATAAATAAATTGCTAAATTAAATATAAACGCCTTATTTGTAAGAGGTTAGCGTTATTTTTATAACCGTGTAAACAGAAAATAAACTTAGTTATTTTTAGTTGAAATTTAGTTGTTTTTTGTCTATAATTTGTTTATAATTTGTCTATAATATGAGCAAAACCAAACCAACATTACAGGAGAAACACATCGAGGAGATGTTTCTTGACGCTGCACAAAAGTGCGGATGGCACTATATACCTATCACTGAAATAGAGCGTCAACCAGAAGATGTATTGGTAGAATCATGGTTGCGCGAATCACTCGTTGCGCTCAACAATATCTCTGCTGATCAAGCCGAGCAAGTCATCTATAAGATGCGCAGCTATATCCAATCTGCTACCAAAGAAACTATGGTGCAGAACAACAGAGAATTCCGTAAGTTCCTCTTTGACGAGAACTCCTTCCCATTTGGCAAAGATGGCGAGAATGTCAATATCCGTTTCTTTGACGAGGAAGATATGAGTCGCAACTACTGCGTTGTTACCAACCAATGGGTGTATCCTCGCGCCACAACGCATGGCGGCAAGCGTCTAGACTTGGTGTTTATCATCAACGGTATTCCTATGGTTATCGGTGAGGTGAAGACTCCTTTTGCTCCAGGTATCACTTGGGCGGATGGTGCCAACGATATAGTGAAATACCAAAAGAGCATTCCTGGAATGTTCGTGACAAATATCCTCAACTTTGCTTCTGATGGTAAAGAACTCTTCTATGGCGGTATCGGGTTACCAGTAGATAAATGGGGACCATGGTTTGGTACAGAGGACCGTGACCACGGCACTTTGGAACCTACCTTCAACAACTTCTGCCACCTGATGAACCCACTTCGTTTGTGGGATATCTATCGCTATTATACCGTATTCTCTGCCGACACTCAAGGTCGTGCGATAAAGATTGTTTGCCGCTACCAACAATACTTGGGCGGTAATGCTATCGTAGAGCGTGTATTGAAGACTTACAAAACTCAATCAGGACCAAAATCAGGATTGATATGGCACTTCCAAGGTTCGGGTAAATCGTGGTTGATGGTGTTTGTTGCGCAAAAACTTCGCCGATTGAACGAACTCAAAGCGCCTACCGTAGTCATCGTGGACGACCGTATCGACCTTGAAGACCAAATCACAGGCGATTTCACTCGTGCTGAGATACCTAACCTCGCTTCAGCAGGCAGCAAAGAGGAATTGGAGAAATTCTTTACTGAAGATCAACGCAAGATCCTCATCACTACCATCTTTAAGTTTGGTGATGTGGCTAAGGTGCTCTCTGAGCGCGACAATATCATCGTGATGGTGGACGAGGCACACCGCACACAAGAGCGTGACCTGGGACGCAAGATGCGAAAGGCATTGCCTAACGCCTTCTTCTTTGGTCTTACGGGTACACCTATCAACAAGCGCGACCACAACACCTTCGCTACTTTCGGTTCGGATGAAGATGCGAACGGCTATCTGAGTAAATATACCTTCCAGAACTCCGTGGACGATGGTGCGACCTTGGAGCTCAATTTCCAAACCGTACCAGTAGAGATGCACCTCAATACAGAGATGCTCCAGAAAGAGTTCGACGAGATGACCGACGAGATCGACGAGGCACAACGCCAGCAACTGGTGCGCCGTACCAATGTGGAAGCATTCTTCACCAGCGAGAAGCGCATACAGGAGGTTTGTAAGTATATCGTGAAGCACTACCGCGAGAGTATCGAACCATCGGGTATGAAAGCCCAAGTGGTGGTTTATAATCGCGAGTGCTGTGTCAAATATAAGAAAGCTATCGATGCCTTGCTCGGATGCGAAGATCAGTCTGTAATCGTGATGCATACCGAGGGCGATAAAGCGGATGACTACAAGGAGTATCAACTCTCACGCGACGACCAAAAGCGCGTACTTGACCAGTTCCGCGACCCATTGTCACCATTGCGCTTTGTGATTGTGACATCCAAACTGCTCACGGGCTTTGATGCACCTATCTTGCAATGTATGTATCTCGACAAGCCAATGAAGAACCATACACTGTTGCAAGCAATCTGCCGCACCAACCGCAAATACACCCACGACAAGACCTGCGGTATCATCGTGGACTTTGTGGGTGTGTTCGACAATGTGGCTAAATCCTTGGCATTCGACGAGGAGAGCGTAAAACATGTAGTGAAGAATATCGACGAGATCAAGGCGCTTATTCCTACTTTCGTGGACGAGTGTTTGAGATTCTTCCCTGGTGTGGACCGCACAATTGGCAACTGGGAAGGTTTGCAAGCTGCACAACAATGCCTGCGCGATCCAGAGAAGAAAACCGAGTTTGCAAAGCATTTTGCTCGTTTGCAAAAGGCATGGGAGACTGTCAGCCCTTCTTCAGTCCTCACTCCATATGAGGCCGATTATACATGGATGGCGAATGTATATCAGAGTGTGCGCCCTGTCAGCGGCGGTCCATCGCTTATCTGGACATTGCTCGGTTCTAAGACCATTGAGATTATCCATAAGAGCATAGATACCATCAATATCGGCACGCCGTTAGAGGATTTGGTGGTAGATGCAGATGTGATCTCACAAGCTATCACAGAGGCTGACGCAAAGAAAAAAGCAATCGAGATCGAGCAGATACTCCGTCTGCGCTTGCGTGAGCATCATGGCGATGTCAACTACCAACGCTTTGCCGAGAAACTAGACGAACTCCGAGAGCGCTTGGAGCAAAGTTTGGAGACCAGTATCGACTTCTTGCGTCAACTATTGACTTTGGCTAAAGAGCTGCTGGCTGAGGAGCAAAAAGTAATGGTAGATCCTATCGACCGCCGTAGCCAAGCGCGTGCTGCATTAACCGAGCTCTTTGAGTCGATTCGCACACCTGAAACACCTATCATCGTGGAGAATGTGGTGAACGATATTGATACGGATATTGTGAATATCGTGCGCAAGTTCCGCGATGCGTTTAAGTCTGTTACGGCTCAACGAGAAATAAAGCAGAAATTGCGTTCTATCCTTTGGATCAAGTACGGCCTCCGCGACCAAGATGTATTCGACAGAGCATATAAATATATCGAGATGTATTATTGATTATGGATTGGAAATTTATAATATCTACATCTATTGCTATTATTGGAGTGGGTATCTCTATTTGGGCAATTCTTGTAGCTAAGAAATCGCAAAAAGAAACTGCGCTTCAAAGTAAGCAAGCCGAATTGGCTAATATAGATAAAGAACTCAAAGAGAATAATCTCGAAATCCATAAACTGAAACAAGAAGGCGAAGAAAGGAATAGTCATATTTATGGTTTTCATCCTAACCCTAATCAATCGCAAATTGATGCGTTGGAAAGAAGAAATCAATATCTAATCTCTCGCAAAAGAGAATTAAATAAGTAAACTAAAAATAAACAAATAAACTATGAATAGAATTGTTTTAATAGGAAACGGCTTTGACTTGGCGCATGGACTTGCAACCAACGTGATATGTATCTTGAATAGCAAGAAACTATAATGTGTGGAGGGATGGCTATGTATCAAGACAAAAAAACGGACAAAGAAAGATTGTTTTCCAAAATTCGCAATGAGGAGGTAACATTATTTATCGGCTCTGGTTTTTCATTGCGTGGAGGGGCACCTAGTGCTCGTGATATCATTAATGCAATCAAAAAAGAATGTCCCGAGATTGAGCAAACTGAATTGAAAGATGTTGCAAGAGACTATGTTCAGCGCCTTGATGACGATAGAGAAAGATTAATAGATTTAGTTCAAAATCTTTTTCCGGGACATGCAATATGTGATGATAATCAAAAAGCGTTAATAAGATTACCTCATTTTAGAAAAATATTCACTACGAACTATGATTCTTTTATAGAAGATGCTTACGCAGAAAAATGTCTTGTAATTCGTGAAGAAAGGGATCTTACCCAATGTAGTGACAATCTAGTACAAATTTACAAATTGCATGGAGATTTTGTATATAAAGAAGGTCTTATCATAACGGAAGATGATTATAATGATTTTTTTGAAAACAAAAAGAACTCATTAATTTGGGCTCCCTTAAAATTAGCAATGATGAATACTCACATGGTATTCATAGGATATAGCCTTGATGATAGTAATGTATTTAGAATATTGCAACACATAGAAACTATATGTGGAGCAGAACCTCGTGAAATGTATATGATTGCTCCAACCACAGAAAAATACAAGGCGAATCGTTTAAAGAGGCATAATATTAAATGGATACAAAGTACTGCAGAGGATTTTTTGAAAGAACTAGAACAAGTGATTAGTGATACTATTTTCAAAGACTATTCTAGAAAAAAAGTTTCTCACCAAACATTCATTGAATTTTGCCATATCCATGGTTTCAATCCATGCATCTGTGAAAAAAGAGAGGAAAATGATATTGTAAACATACAAAGTTATAACGGAGAACCTGTGCAAAGACAGATTTCTATACGCACTCAAAACGATCCGTTCGCAAATTTCGACCTTAATAAATCTGGTCCTATAATGGAAGAAGGACCTTTAAACGGGAAGTATGCAATTCAGATACCAGTTTCAAATATAGATCTGTTTGAAAGTCGTATCAATGGAATCAAGGAAATTGGTAAAGAAAATATTCAAAATGTTTATTTAGTACCCACTCCTAAGAGAATACAAGTAAAGATAAAAATACCTAGACGTGGATTTATTAAATCTACCTACTGCTCTGTTCTTCAAATGTCTTTGTCATCTTTTTCCTGTACATTCGATTTAGATATATGTACTTTTGTGTTGACTATCTCAATAGATGATAACAATATTATTCAATCGAAAGACATTCGTGTTGAGACAAAAGATGTGTACAAGGACAACGAAAATGCCATGCAATGGATAGAACTATTAGATGCAATATTCAGTGGTGAAAAGGTGCTATTCCCAGAACTCGGTAATTTGGAACTACACACAAAATCTCAACAAAATCATCCTTTCAAATGGTTTAAGAAATATTATGAGTATGTCCGTATAATAGAATTACATTCACATACATCCTTTACTCAGTATAACAATTTTACTCCAGAGAGATTCGAAATAGCTCAAAAGCTTTATCATTGGTTTACTCAGCAACCTTTACAACACACTACGCACAATGGAGCTTGTGAACTAACTTTTGAATTTGCAAACGAATTAGAATCTAACGAACTCGTTAATATTTCCCCAGAGCATTCTTGGGGTATGGCTATTTCGAAAGATATTGCTCCTATATTATTTAATGGACTCACATATACTATACCTTATGATTACTTGTATTTTAATAATTGTAATGTGGTAAAAGTAGAAAAACAGTCTAATGGAAATATTAAAATGTTAGTTAGAAATAATGCTCCTGTCTATCATGAGTTTCTAACTTCATCTCCCCAATTCAGAGACTATGCAAGCAAGGATTTGATTACTGTAAGTGTACATGAGGATATTACAATCTAATCTTTTTTTCTTTGTTCCAACAGCACTCAAAAAATACCACAAGCGGGAAGCGATTGATTTTCAACACTTCCCGCTTGTGGTATATATCCAATCTACCACCAAATTCTCCTATCTTCTTATCTCGCCAATGGGCTCGAACGATTAATCGAAAGCGATTTTTCGGCACAAAACGACTATAATGCCGAAGATACGGCATTATTATAATATATGGCGGCACAAATAATATTAGATAATCGCCACAGATAGGGCACAACTAGGCGATAGATGTGCTACAGTGGTCGCGAAGTGGTCACCTAGCCAGTAGTCAACTTGAGAGTAACCTAAAAGCCACAGAAAGCCCACAGATGTCCCACAGATCTCCTTATTTAGTTCTATGCTTGCGCTGATTCCTCAAAGTGATTAAAACTGAAAGAGGTTTACACTATTCCTAGAAAGGTTTCTTAAGAATCGAAACTTTTTGATATGTTTCCTAAAAAGGTTGTTAAGTATCCTTGATAGGTTGTTGTTTGTCGATTCTGGTGCAAAGGTAATACATTT
>JAFYSB010000017.1 GCA_017546705.1 Paludibacteraceae bacterium | reverse complement strand
AGCTATTTTTATTCACAAAATGGTTATAGACACATGTCCATTTACCGACTCGTTTGGGAATGGAAATGTAATTCCGCTCAGTCATCAATCGTATGAGGTATGCGAGTTGAAGATTGGAGCCAGTCCATTTGATTCGGGCATTGGAGTCTTGGCCTGTGAAAAGAGAGAAGAAGTCATCAGGGTTGGTATCCGCTGCAATCCATTGAGCACGGAGGAGATACTGATAGAGTGTCGTGATACGACTTGGTGCAGTTGATAGCCAACGATAGGTAAATGTTGCTGTGGTTAGACGATGTGTGATGCGTTTCGCTTTTTGTTTTCGAGAGGAGGTGGGGGTAAGGGTTGGTGAATAGTGCTTACGGAAATTGATAGCAAGCGCATCGTTACTTGTAGAGAGATAAGAGGCAAGGAGTTTGCCGAGTTGGGTGGTTGTTGAGTGTACCATAACAAAATCAGGTATTAAAGGGTTAAAATTAAGTTGATTTCTGTGGGTAAGTTTAGACTTGCCCACACGATACGCCAATAATACTGTTTTAGATTTACTTTTGAAAGTTATGGTTTTGGGAAAAGGGATAGGTATATAAAAAAAGACAACTCCAACTTTGGAATTGTCTTTTATAAATCAAAACTATTTTATGCTTATATGCTTACCCTAAACTTATTTCGCATATTATACTGATTTGTCTCGTATTGGTATCTTCCCATAACTATAGCAGCGTTAATATGGTTTTCCTTAGCAAAGTTTTCTATATGATTTTGTATATTGTAGTGTAGCACGCGATTGGTTCTACTACGGAACTCTTTCCATTTCCTTTCAGGAATAAGCGCATTGCTTGCAAAATAATTAGCCTCACTCTCATAAGAGTTATCGTCACTTTCTTCGCCACATACCCCCACATAGTATTTATTATCTTTATCCAAATGCAGGAAAACATGCCCTAATTCGTGCATTAAGGAAAAGGCAAAGTTGTCTAAATTTCTTTTACGCAAAGTCATTACTATGGTAGGAGTAGTATCTAACATAAAACTCATACCATCTACAGGAACTTGTCCCATTTTATTTACCACAAGAAATTTAATGCCATACTTCTCACAAATACTTTCGGTATTTTCTAATACATCCACACCATTAGTAAAAACATTATTTAATTCAGATAGCACAGCGTCCTTATTGCTCCTTGAAAAAGTGTTACATAAAGTCTTTTGCTTAGATAAATAAGAGCAATAGTATTTCCACGAAAACAAATCCTTTTCATCTGTAATTAATTTATCAGATTTCTTATAGTAGGCAAATCCTCTTTCTTCTTTTTGTAGGACTAAAAAACCTTCAAGATTAGCTACTCCAAATACCTCAAATATTTTCTTAATATTTTGTTTGACATCGTTTGTGAGTAATCCTACTGACTTAAAAAATGCTAAGGATATATACTGTTCCACTACTTTCCAAATATCCATAGCAGCAGATTGCTCTGCTACTCTCTTGGATATTTTTGCATTGTCTATCTCATATTGTTTTTGCATATCAAAGAAGAAAGTATCATCTATCTCCAATGCCCTACCAATAAGTATAGACTGCTCAGCCGTCACATCTCGTTTCCCCTTTATAATATCGTTTATTATAGGTGCTTGTATGCCCGTTAGGGTGGCTAATTGCTTTTGTGTAATCTTTCGCGCGATTAGTTCATCTTTTAGGAACTCGCCTGCGTGTACCGCCATATATGGAGTAACACAGTTCAAATCAAATCTTGCCATAGTGATTAGTTATTTCTAAGAGTTCTATTTCAGTTAAAATTATTGAGTTTTCTTTTGCACTACTATGAAACATCAACCTGTATTTATCGTTGCATCTTACACTTTCTATGTCTTCTCCACTTAATTTTTCATAGTTAAGACCTTTATATTTATACAAATTTTCTACTCGCTCTTCTCTTTTTAGAATTTTATATGCTTTCAAAAAGCCACTGACTACACCTTTGGGCAAAGCTCTATACTTTTTGTCTTTCGTTTTGCCAAATTGTATCAAATCTACAAGTGCCTCGTTGTTAGTTGTTATATTCATACTTTCTCTTACAAATTCCGTGCAAAGGTACAAAAAAATATTTGATTATCAAAATTGATAACTAAAAATTTGATATTTTTTTGTTTTCTGTTATCTTTATATTACAAATATAAGTAATTTTTGTGTTTTACAACCTGCTTTGACGGCTCTTATCTATCATTTATAGCAGTTATCAGATTAAAAGAAGAAAAAGGATATTCGGATATTCTACTAGTGGTCGGAACAATGGAAGAATTTTGACAATGTGCCGCATGAGATGCGGGGCTAACAAACAAAGATGGAAAGGAATACCCGACTGCGGGGTTACCATAAAAAATCAGGTATTAGAGGGTTATACTTAAGTTAATTTCAGTGGGCAGTTTTTATGTGCCTACACGATACGCCAATAATACTGATTTTGGGTTACTTTTGAAAGTTAGGGGAAGGTTTTTGAGGAAAAGTCAGTAGAATTTCCATTTATGCACTTTTCGTTTCATGTGAGCATAAAAAACCTTGCCCAGTCCATACGGAACTGGGCAAGAATATTACACACGATAAATTATAATGTGCTATAATTCTTGTTTTTGATTAGCATCATAATCTTCTCTTGTCAGTTCAGAAGTCAGATAATCATCATCGATTAATTTTATAAAACGTTTTGCCTCTATTTTATTTTTCAAATCAAATTGATTACCTTCGAACGACATGTTTAGTTTTGCACCTTTAGACCGTGCAAACGCAATAATTTCAGCATTGGATATATTCTGTGAAAATACTTTTCCATCCGTTAAAGCATGTATTAATTTTTTAGCCATAGTAGGTTCCTTACTAACTCTTTCTAGTTGAACGCTATCCTTTACTAATTGTCTCTGATTAACAATTGTAGCTATATGTTCTGCAGCTCTGTTAGTCAGCACCTCCTTCAAATCCATAATACGCTCTAGTTTTTGAATATCTGTCATGATGATTTCATCATCCACACAAAGCATTTGAAATGATGAAGATATGCGTAACATGCTTTCCGTCTGCTTCACAAATTGATCATGTGAACGCACAATAAACAAATTCCGTTGAGCATAAATTTTGTCCACGCCAAAAATATGCTTGTATAGCGAAATTACATGCTCATTCGATTTAATAACAATGTACAATCCATTAACTTGGTCAATACTATTTTCTAGATGGATGACAAAGTTATCTGGATTAACCATTTCCTTAACATCTTTTAACGATTGCATCTCTGGTTTCAGTTGATCGGGTATATCATATAGATATATTGCATCCAACTGCTTGGTAGAACTCGAATAGTTTTCTAATGTAAAGGTGTCACTCGGATTGTTTGTAACGGCATTTATTTCATCAATAAACGCAGCTTTTAACTCATCTAGAAATTGATTCTCAATATTAAATAAGTGCAATTCTATGGCAGGTGTAGTAGCAAAAATGCTAATGTCTTTCCTTATGTCTTCATCATAAAGAAAAGCTAATTTTTCACGTAATTGATCTAGTGTCATATTTTTATTGCATAATAAGTTGTTTTATCAATAGGGATATATTTCAATTTATCGCCATTAGTGATTATTCCTCTCACAATGACTACTTTCTCTATCTCATCTCTTGCTCCAACGATTGTACCTTTAACACGATATACTCGGAATCCAAATAGCAAAAGTGTCGGATTATAATAATAGATATCTGCTCCTACATAGATCTTACCAATGAGTATGAATAAGAATCCTAATACAATCACATGGCGCCAACTATTATTGATTGAAAAGCTAACTAAAGGAAAGCAATAAGACGCAAAAAAGGACATGATATCAAAGTTGATGTTTTTAGCCTCGCTAATTAGAATCGGTCCAAGGAGGGTTCCCTTGCTCTTCACTGAATGCAAGTAAATGTAAAATATTGTGGCTACAAACAACACCAATATGCAAACAATAGAAATACATATTCCAGGCTGTGTGTAACAATCAGACCAAGATTCTGGTATCTTAAACCCCAATATGATTACAATTATTAGGAAAAATGCCATGGACAATAAATAAAATCCCCACTTTTTCATACGAATTTATTTTTAAAACTATTTCTTTCTACTTTTTTACATCTTTATCACCACCTGTTGCACCAATTGGTCATCAGCGTGGATATACAGGGTGTATTCGCCTTGCATCCAGCCGCTCATGTTGATTTGCACCATGTGCTCGCCGGCGGATTCTGTGCGTGCGGATGTGGAGTACATAGGCATTCCCAATGCATTGTGCATGTGCATATACACCATAGCATCTTGCACCAAAGTATAACGCACTTGCAAATCCGTTTGTACGGGGTTAGGCAGATACGATAAGTCCGTTAATAGCGCAGGGGCTGTATCTTCTACGGTTTCATCTACTACGGGTGCCAACTCCTTCGGATTGGAGTCTGTAGTATCTTCTACATGATAGTAGAACGATGTCTGGAATGCCAACTGCATGCTGTCTTCTACCATCTCGTAGGCGGTTACGCTCTCAAAGACAGGGATATAGGATTCCGCAGCAAACCACTGGTATTTATCCACCAACATAGCGGTACTATCCAAACCACTTTCTATGTATTGGCGTTGGCTATGAACACGCAGCACTTGCTCGTAGGTCTTATCGGGCAGGATGAGTTGGCCCTGTGCATCAACCTCAATGGTGTTCGTACCTGATAGGGTCATCGGTATGCGATGACCGTACTCGCCTTTAGCTGCAAAGGTAGTAGAGAGGGTGTCGCCATAGCGCAATGGCAGGCGCAAGACCGCTTCGGGCTGGGTGTATTGCACGATGGTGGTAGGGTTCTCATAGCCCGTGCGCCAGATAGTGTCGGCGGTGAGAGTGTAGTAGTAGCGGGTACGATGCTCGGTAGCGCACCATTGGTGCATATAGTTGCTATCGGGTATGGAATACGCTACAGTGTACTCCTCGTTGATTGGACTCAGCATACCAAAATCCCAAGTCAGTTCTTTGCCACTGGCACCTTGGTCTTTGTATGCTACTTGCTGTTTGATATAGGTATTATTATCTACTGCGTATAACATAGATACGCAGAGAATAGCTGATAACACTAAATATAGTTTTATTGGGTTCATAATTGAAAAACTTAATTATTGAATACGATATTATATTCTCTTCAAGCCGTGTATCATGATTTTATTATGAAACTATGGACAGGCTATTCGATATTTATTTTTAGGAGTTATTTTATAAATATATACTTTGTGAGATATTTCTTCCCCCCATATAGGTTCTACAGGAATTAGTTTTGTGTGGTCGTAGCTACTACACGAGTCCCAAAATTGTTTTGATAAACGCAGAATTGGGCGTCCTTCACAAAAGATATAGTCATAATTTTCAAAGTCGAAAGACTCAATATTTAGGTCTCCTTCAAAGGGAAGATGATTATAATATGGTCGTTGTCGTTTTAATAAATATTTTTCTAAGTCATCAGGAGATCTTAGAATGCCACTTATTGTGCCTTTAGGAGTTTCTGCAGCGGAGATAGTAACAGAAATACTTATATCTTCCTCAAAGTCTGCATCTCCATAAATATAACAAGCCAGAATCCATCCAATCACAACTAATATTAATAATGAAATTATGCTACCTATGAGGTATGCAAAAAAACGAAGTATCTTTTTCATAGTAATAAAATTTTATCGTTCAAATATCGTCCAATGTTGAAAAAAGAACTGAGGTTCTGGTGTGCGTGTAATACGATTATAGCTCACTCCTGCTCCAGTTCCTCGCACATTTTTAAAATTATAATTATTAAAAAAACTTTGCATTAAAGTTTCTTTTGAGCCTACTAAGGTGGCACTTGTTCCTGGAATACGTTTATCTCCAAATCTTATATTTCCCAACCAACTTCCGCTACTATTCGAATGACAAGTATTAAGATAGAGTGTCGCATTCTGGATATTACCTAAAGGAGTTCCCAAATCTGTTAGGTTCATGGCTTCAAACCCTCTCCGTGTATACCCCGTTCCTGTAGAAGTAATATATTGTTCATTAGCGTAGTCTAGGTGTATTGCCTGATTACTTCCATGATGGTTAATATAGACTCCTTTAATATTTACACCTCCCATGTCAATCCAATCTTGAGCAAATTCATCTTCCGTTATTGCACTACTTAACGCGACTGTCCCTGCTCCATACTTCTTTTCTAGCACTTGAGCCATAACATAGGATTGCTCACCGAACTCCTTTGAATTGTAAAATATATAAGCTTGAATATTAGAGTGTTCATCTATTTGATTCCCATCTATATCTAACCATTCTTTTCCATCCAAATCAACATTCTTTATCGGATTATTCCCGCACCATGCATAAGGCGATGTTGAATAATACTTCTCCGCCAACGGATCCATGGTGGTTGTACGGCAAATAGCAGGATAGTACCAACGTGCTTTGCTGTCGTACTCATCCAAGCCATGCATCTCTACAAACTCTTTGCCGTTGTATTTCCATGGTTGCTCAGATGGATACATGGCTTCTCCCCATGGTAATCCCGATGGATAGTATTGCATGCGTTGGATGCACTCCTTATAACCTGCAACTGGATGCACATACGTCTCACGGATGTTACCCAAGAGGTCTTTGATGTAGTAGAAATGGTAGTGTTCTATCTTATGCTTATTCATTATTGATAATATCTTAATTTTGATGTAAATACTTTGAGTTAGATTATCTTTTGTATATATCCAACTACTTTTTTTCCTTCTTTTTTGTTTTGTTCTTGCCACATACCATTGGTTTGTAGTATAGCACTTCGTAATAATGGAAAAATGTGATTAATAGGAATATTCTCTGTAAATTTTGTTTTGCCAAACCTCACTTCCTCAATCATATTTTCTTCATTGAATAATATATAAACCAATAATTGCCCCCTATATTCCTTTAGATCATATTGTGAAGAAGTCCAATAGATATGATTAATGTAAGAGGATAAAGAATCTGTCCCACCGCTAAACTTTAGTTCGTTACCTTCAAAATATATAACACTATCATTTTCTGATATATATTGTTTTGATTTTTCAGAAAGGATTAATAATGGTTTCCCAAAAACATCATTTATGGTGTCATTAGCACACGAAAAATGTGGTACAGTCAAGTTTACAACTAGCAATAATATGCTATATAGTTTATAATTAGTAATCATATCCTAATTTATCTTTTAACTGATTTTCACGCAATGTTATGGCAGCATCAACTCCGATTTGTCCATGACCAAAGGCACTTCCTTGTAGGTATAAAATAATATGACCAAGTTCATGTGCAAGTCCAACATATTGGTGATTATAAGTTCCTTTTGCATTTATTGTTATTTGAATATTAGAGTTTGTAGAAGACTTCCCTGATAATAAGTTTTCATTTGGGAATAGAGATTGTCCTAAATTACCATGAATAGTCCTGCCTTGCGGAACACCAAGTGAATATAAATGATCCCGTATAAAATCAGTTTCCATATCTATTGAATAATCATACGGTTTCATAAATTCATCAGAATGCATAATTCCATCTTTAAGATATACATTATGGTTAGACTTACGTAATTCAATAGTTTTAGAGGATTGTGCTGCAGTGATTAAATCTTCATAAAAGAGATTATTGGATGTAGTTAAGTTGCTGTTTCTATTTAGTTGAATGTAATTATTTTCAATATCTACATATACATTATTTGGTAACATATTGTTGATGGAAATATATGTAGAAATCCAATCGTCCATAAGTAATATACTATCACCATTAATATCAATTTTGTTAATCGGATTATTCCCACACCAAGCGTAAGGCGATGTTGAATAATACTTCTCCGCCAACGGATCCATGGTGGTTGTACGGCAAATAGCAGGATAGTACCAACGTGCTTTGCTGTCGTACTCATCCAAACCATGCATCTCTACAAACTCCTTGCCGTTGTATTTCCATGGATGTTCGGACGAACCTGTTGCTTCCGCCCATGGCAAGCCAGAAGGATAGTACTGCATTCGCTGAATACATTCCTTATATTCTGCCTCTGGATGAACATACGTTTCTCGGATATTGCCTAACAAGTCCTTGATGTAGTAGAAATGGTAGTGTTCCTCTGGTCCATAATAGCGAATATATCCCTCTGGATTGTGTACAAATTCCATGCCATACTGATCAGCATTATCTATATTATAGACAACATTATTATGAAAAGCTTCTCGAGTGATATAATAATTGCTGAGACTATCAGTAGCAGAGAAGATTTCTCCCAAGGGTACAGTAATATTCACTTTACAGGTATAGTAGGTGGTATTCAAACGATTACCCGCTGCATCATAACGGTGGATAATCTGATTGCCATTCATAAACTGAATGGTATCTGGTAGATTTAATAGATTATAGCATATGGCAGCTATACCTCTATCTTTATCGTATAACATATTACCATTGGCATCGTAGGCAAAGTCATTTCCTTCGGTATTGTTATCGTGATACTGTTTCGTAGCATATTCATACGAGCCCAAACCATTATCATCTACGTTTACCAATTGATTACCATCGTAAGTAAGTTGCATATTGTCCATCAAATCATTATTGTCCCAACGAGTAAGGTTAGTAATATTGCCTTGAGCATCGTAAATAAAGCTTTCGGAATACAAGTAATCAGCATTTAACGAACCATTGAGAATACTATAGTTTGACACCAATCTATTCATCCTATCATAATTATATACATAGCCATTGATGCTATTACCATATGTCCATGTAGTAGCAGAGATATTACCATTATATAAACCACCCGAAAAATCAGGTGCAATAGGACAAGATTGGTTATAATAGTATTTCTGCTCGTAGCCTGAGGATTTGATTTGTGTAACTTGATTGCGTATATCATAATTAAATGCCACGCTATCTATCCCACCGTGTATATGACGGCTACGTACTCGTCCTAATTCATCGTAATGATAGGATTGTAATTTAATAGGAGGTTCGTTGTTAAATGTATATGTAGTGGTTAAGAGCCGATTAGCATGATCATAGGTATAATGATAATGTTCTGTAATTGTCAATCCATTATTAGTAGATTGGCTAGACCAAGTGTCAGTAACATTATTCGTAAAATCATACTTCGTAGAAATCACATCATAACCTCCTAAATGATTGATTGTACGGCGTTGAATTTCTCGACCGCGGTAATCGTAGTAATACACGGTTTCGGAATAAATGCCAGAACCATCTAAATGATAAATACGACTGTTAGTAAGCAATCCTTTGGGATTGGCATATGTAGGATTGTCTTCAAATGCTTCAAAAGTTAGATATGATTTACTTGGATTATGAAGAACCTGAAGGAAAAGATAGTTATCATAGCGATTTGAAAGAAGTGTTAGATTAGAGTTAATAGCATTCTGTATATAATCATTACCAGGTTGTAAATTATATGTAGATGAAAGCGGCATCTGTAAATCGCCACCGGGAAATGGATCAAATATATCACTACTTAATCTGTTCACTTCTTTTGATTGCACTAAGCGACATAAATCATCGTATGTATTCGTTGTCCAATAATCACCCCTACTGCGTTGATTACCGGTTTGACTAGCTACAAGCAAATTGCGACTATCATACTCCATTATGATCGGATCACATCCTGGTAATCGCTTGTAGATTTGATTGCCGCGCTCATCATACTTATATACATATGCATACCTCTTAAGAACGTCATTATCTTCGTTATATGTACCTTCTGCAAGCTGATTAGCAGCTAAAGGCGGAAGAACGTAGCACAGTTGATTCAAGTCATTGTACACATAGTATGTATTCGCATTGTCTATTTTTTCCATGACAACTTGGTCACGCAAATTGGTATAAACAACTTTGGTCTTATTATCTTCATCTGTAGTTTGTGTAACACATAGCATGCTATCTCGATAAAAGCCTTTGCATTCTAAGAGTCCAGTTAACGTGACTTGAAATAGTCTTACTTCTGCGCTATCATTCCCACGAGAATAAAATGATACTTTATGCCTACCCATATCATCACCCGCCTTTTGGATACCAACTAATTCATTTTTGGCAACGCCATTCTCCCAAGTTGCAGTACTATATGTATGTTCTACGAAAGGACGTGACACTCCGTGATAATATTGGGTTGCATTATTTTTGAATGTATTATTGGTTAAATGCTCCCACTCTATTGGTATTTGCAGCCACTCTCTATATAATCTTCCGTATGCATCGTATTCTATAAATGTAGCTAAATGATTTTTTTGGGGTGTTTGATTAAGCTGTATTGTCACTGTTGGACGATACATAGGATCATAATAGGTACGTTTCCTAATTGTTTTATTGGGGTCGTGTAAAGTAGAATCTATACTTGTTAATCCCAAGCGCGGAGTCGTTTCTAAAATAAAATTACATGAGTCTATTTTATCCTTATCAGACATAGGTATGATATTACAGCCCAAGAAATCTTTAGTGAGTGTTCCAATGGTATTAACTTGCTCACTAGAATAAGAACCTTTATTCCAGCTTAACCATTCCTGATAATAAAACTGCGCACATCCATCTTTATTGAAACTTATTTCTCTACGTTGTAAAGAATAGACATGCTCCATGAGCCCAGCGTTATTATTATCTGTGAGTTCATTGGACGCCCAAAGCCGGCTATCTGTATATCCATATCTAACAGAGTCACGGGTTTGCCCAATGGAATCTTTGAGAATAAGTGTTGTATTACTATTAGGAAGAATTAATGAATCTTGACATAAGAATGTCAATCCACTCATATCATTAATATTATATAGCCATCGAAAATGTTCTTTGAATGTATTATATTCACTTACTATCACAGTATCCCAAGGAGTCTCACTGTCATAGAAGGCAAGTATTAAAGTAGAATTTGGTGCAATGATAGTACCTTTTGGAAATTGATAAGTTTGTCTATACTCAATAATTTCTACACTCCAACCGCTTACATCTGCAGGTTTATTATGAAGGTTATATAATTCTATAAATTCTCCTTCGCACTCTACTCGTTGACTTGGCAATTCTTCATATGGAGTGTCATACATAATTTCAGTTATTGCGACATAGTCAATAGCATACACAAGTGCAATAAAGGATATGAATATACAAACAATTGTCAGTCTTTTCATTGTTCGAAACTATTTATTGGTTTACAATATGATAGTCGTAGTGCTTAAGTATATTTTTAGTCCCGCTGTTAACTTCATATACTTCATGTATTCGTCCAAAGCCATCATAATCATAATAAAGAGTATATCCTTTCTCGTCTGTATATGATGTCATACCTACCAACGGCAAGTAAGTCATTGTAACAACATGTGCTTTAGGCAATTTTGTTCGTAATGTATTTACAATAGATATATCAGGATTATAGGTATTTTGTAAACCTTTTACTTTATTTGTTCCTATCTTACCTTCAACTTCATCGAGGTTGGAATTGACTATTTTTGCGATTGGATATTGCCCACCATATGACCACAGGTAGGTCGTTGTGATGTTTGTTAGATGATTGATAACTTCATCTATTTTGTTTATGGAGTCATCATAATTGTATGTTTCTTGTAGCCTCCAAATATCATCGGTAGGCAAAGAAGTGGCAGAAAGTAATGGTACATATTTTTTAGTAATACGATATGCATTATCATACTCTAACCGATAGCCATCTACCACATGTCCATTTTTAGTAGTAATACATTGGGTGATTTTATTTGTATTGTCTTTATATGTAAAGTGTTCCACTAATGTATCCCCCTCCGATGTAACATAAGTATGTGTCAACGGCATGTCCGCATTTAAAGTTGGCGAATATGTATTATTAGCATATGCATAGATATCGTATGTATTTGTTTTATCTCCAATTGTTTTTTGTGATATTAATCGTTTGTTGTAAGGGATGACACGATACTTAACAATACCAAAATTTTTGTATGGGTTAATGGAATTATTATTGTTGACATAATTAAAATTAAATTGTTGAAAATCTGCTGTTGGGAATAGCGCACCTGTACAAGTATCAACATCTTGACATTCTAAAACGTCATATTCATATGTGGTTGTTTTACACTCATCCGTATATTCCACTTTCTGCTGCAAATGCCCTCTGCGATGTCTCCGAGAAGTTAATTGAAGCATATCTGCGGGTACAAATGTACCATAATTGGTCTCGTCTATGTCTGAGTGATCATTTTTAATCGAAGTACAATAATAGTATTCTATTTTATTAATCGGATTAGACGATTGCCCATTCGCTTGGGATTTTGTTGTTACTTCAGTTACTTTTCCGTATTCAATATGTCCTCCGCCATTAAGCACATAAGGTAATCCATTCGATCGCAGGAATAGGGCATATGGCTCATTGTAATCGAGACCATTTGCTCCTCCCATTCCATTTTCTAGAACTGTGTGTTGGCATATAGCATATGATGAAGCATAACGAGGACGATAGGATAACACTCCTGTAGAATTTCCAAGTGAGTCTTTATAAGAATACTCTTTGCGCAAATATAATGTATTGCCATGAAAATATTCTATCTGCCTTATTCGTACACCTCCTACATTATTATCACGCTTGGGATTTTCCTTAGATTGCAGGGTATAAATAGTAATCGGTATTCGCCCCAACTGGGTTTCTGTCATATTGAAAAAGTTGTGATATTCTCCGCAACAGTCGGTATTAGGAGACTGAAGAGTATATCTTGGATGTTCCAATTTGAAGGTATATGTTCCACCTCCATTTGAGCGTACTAAATTGTGAAGTTTAGTCTTATTATTCATATTGCGTGTAATACTCAAGGAATCAAGGTGGGAATAATAAATTTCTACTCCATCTTTTTTGATGGAGAATTTTGGAATATCACCTGTGTATTCCTGTCGCCAATTCATCACACATCCCATCAATCTCCATACATTTGAATCATAAAAATAGTGTGATAAATCTACGTCAATATATTGATTGCTACCGATATATTTATCAAAAGATAAAACTTCTTTGTTGGCTTTTCCACATAATTCAAACTCCGAACTAACAATAGTATCATACAAGATTATTGGTTGATTTTTCGATGTATCTTGTGAGATAGCTTTAGCACCAGCGAAACTCCATTTAGAGTAATCATGAGGCTCCCAAGTTAACCTTACCTCCAAACCTGATGGATAAGTAATACTTGATAACATGTTATTAGTTGCATATGTGTGATCCGCAGATCTATCAGAGGCTCTATTATTGGGAAAATGTGTAGGAATTATACCCAATTGCTGTTCATTTGGAAAAGTCCCTTGTGAATCTTGTGAAAAATATCCCCAATGATCCCGATTATTTTCTTCTACAGCAGGTGGCGAAATGTATGTAAAATCGTATCGCTGGACTTCTCCATTTCTACCTTGGTGTATAAGGCTCATCAATTTAGAGCGATTACTGATTCCGCTATAAACGAATTTGTAACGTTCTACTAGTATTTCTCCAACTGCATTTCTAGCATATAAGGAAATGCTATCTATGAAACTAGATACTATTGCTTCTGATGAAGTAAGTGAGTAATGAAATTTCAAACGACAATGTTCGGTATAAATATCTGTTAATTGAGTATACTGATGGTGTACAGTATCTAGAAAATCATTGTGTGGATTTATAAAATTAGATTCTTTTCTTTCTGTTTTATCGCTATTGATATATGTGTATTGTGTATAAGCATAGAAATTGGCAAATTTGCGGCGCTTTTTTATCGTTTGATATTTAAATGAAATACGGTCGCCAGCAGCAGAAACTATAGAACTCAACCACCAAGCAGAGGTATATAAAAACTTTTTTTGTTCAAGATTATCCCAGTCCATTAGCCATAAATCTTCATTAACTTTGTAGGGATAATATTGTTGTTCTATGTTATCAAACCGATATGTTAATCCGTTTGCATCTACGAGTTGAAAACCATTATCTATCTGGCTGATATAACATCCTTTGTTTGATTGTATTTGAGAGGTATTCCCATTTACAAAGGCTCCATTAAGATCTTGAACGGTAAATACAAAATTATCTGGAGCACTATCAAAGTGACCTTCATCATACAATTTGCCATAATGCTCCATTAATTGTAAAAGATCTAATTCGGATGTATCAGGAGACCAAATTATATTAGTAGGATCAGTGTCTAGGTTCTTATTTTTGATAGTACTTATAAATGAAGTAAATTGATTATAAGAAGAATTGATTCGTAAATGCTTCAAATTATTATAACCAGCAACTTGCCCATTTACAAATAAATCATCAGGCATACCGCGAACTATACGACTTATAACTCCAGACGCATTTAAAGTCCAACCTAATCCTACAGAACTTGCTTCCTCTTCGGCTTTAATTCCCCCTCCATGGTAACTGATAGAAATAGGTAATTTTATATCATTACAACTTATGGTAAATAGTGGAATGTTGATATTGGTTTTACCAGAGTATAAATCTACAGGTATTTCTGAAAAATTTCCTAATGATTGGGCTTCAGAAGAAGGCTGCATAACTTGTACATGCGGATCAGTCTGTGCTTTATTACCAAGAGCAAATATAACCGAATTTCCAGCCAGATTGATGAACAATAGCAAAACTATTATTTTTATCAACATTCTTCGATTTACCATATTTATTGCAATTATTTATTACTCTACGTCAAATTCACCACTCATAACAGTATTGCCAGAGTAGATTTGAACGGTATAAGAGCCTGCGGTCTCAATAGAAATCTCCGTTTCATCTTCAAACTCTTCTTCTGCTACCACTTCACCTGTTTTTTGATCAATTACCTCCATATACACGGGTACATCTGTATGTATGCCTACGGACAAATTGTTACCATTGATAAAAGCATGGACAAGATTGGGATCAGGTCTTTTGCCAGCGCCTTCATCTCCAGGGTCGTCTAATGGCATAATAGAATACAACTCGGTTAAGATAATTTCTTGAACCATTCCGAATACAGAAACATTGCACATACCTAGTACAAACAATGCGATAATAAGTAATTTTTTCATGATGTAATTGTTTTGAAAATTCGCTGTAAAATTACTACAACATCATGAACTGTGCAATAGAAAAGGTTACATGATAACACACATGGGGGGTAACATATTGATTATCAATACATTACAAATGCAAGTGTTAACATAAGTGTAAGATGGTGATTACTTACAAATAGATAGATTGTGTAAGAAATGGGAGAACTCTGAAGAATGAATACCTATTTTTTTAAAGATACGATTCTTCAAAATACGTATACTACCTTTAGCATAGCACATAAAGTCGGCTATTTCTATATCGCTTAAATTAGGATAAATAAGACTAATGGTACAAAAGATTTTCTCTTGTTCAGACAAGGGTAACGTATCTAATTTTGCAGTCCAGTCGCGAAGCCAAGGAGCGATATCTTTTTTCAGTGTTGAATAGTGTCTCCAATGATTACGTGGACTATGATATTTGTCCATAATTTCAGTTAAGCCCTTCTCAAAAGCAAGCAGAGATTGCTGATGTAAGATATTCTCCTCGCGTGTTCTAAGATGAGTTGACAGTACGTCAATCTGCTCATTGGCAGAGCAAGAGCGTTTACGATAAATCCATATTCCAATTGCAAAAAAGATGCAAAGAATTATTATAATAGGAAATGAAATCCACACCCAACGCCACGGATGAGGATTTTGCAAATACTCCAATAGTTTCGGAGTGGCTTCTGCATATTTGTTGGTACTATCGCGTAATAATTTTAGAGCATCGGTCCGTGCATGGGTATATTGGCTCAACTTATTAACATCTTTATTCTCTTTCGCATCAAGTAACAGACAATAATATGCATTGGCTAAATGATTCGGATTATTAGAATATTCTACAATCAAATTGGCAAGAGGGATAACCATTTGAAAATCTTTTCTTCCGAAATAATGTGTTTGCATTAGTTTCACATAACTAAAGCACCTTTCTGTTTCGCTTTGCCAATACTTTAACCCTTGCTTAAAATACACCAACGCCGAATCATACTGCTGCTGTTTATAGAAATACAACCCTCGGGTTTCATAACAACGTGCTTGATATGCACTATCTAATTGATATGACTGTGCTACTTGTAAAAGACTATCCGCTATTGTAAATATATTAAGTTCAATGTAACATGGAATAATATTTAGCAGACTTTGAGCATATCGCCACCTATGTCCACCTTCTTTAAAATAAGTGCTCGCATGCTCATAGAAAATCAATGCCAAACTATCACTATTATTTTGAGCACAAATATATCCCATATTGGTATTCACTCGTCCGCGATATATGGGGTCATTAATATGTAAGCGGTCGGCTTCGATATAGCAATCGGCAGCTGCGGCAATTTGATTAGATATGCTAAAGTTGCGTCCAAGATAGTAATACGCTTTTCCAAGGGTATTACGTTGGAATAATCTACCTATTGGGTTGTCCAAGCAGCGGATGGCTCTACCAAGTGCTACCGTGTCATCATATATTATATGCTCCGTCTGGTCTAAACTATCTGCTGTGATGATAACTTGTTTTGCTTCGTGCCATTGGCACGAAGTGAAGAAACACATCAATCCTACCACATATAGGATACGATATGTGCGAGATAAAAGGCGCGATATGGATTGATAAATTTGGGGCATAGATTTATCGGAGGAGTGTTGCGGGAACAAAGGTAGTGAAATATTTTGATATAGACAAATAAAAATCGCTTTTGGGGTGATTTTTTAGGATTATAGACATAACGTTCCCAAATACGATTCGAGAGTAATGGATAAAGAGGGGCAAAGTGCCGCATAAAATGCGTGGGTAATGGATAAAGAGCGTGTTCAAAAATGAACACGAAGTGCACAACTTTAACTATCCACTTTAGGCGGTCGTGCCTACCCTGTACGGCACTTACCCTATAGCCATGCGGCTACGTACTGTCGCGTTCGGCAACAAGGTCGCATTGACTGTTGACCGCGTCAACATTGAGGCGACTTCTTAGCCCGCAAGGGACACGATCTGAAGGTATGGTGCCTCCGCTCTCCCCAAAAATCGGCAGATTTTAGGGGACCCCATAATGTATTGCCCATTCTATGTGTTGCGATCACTCCTCAGAGTGGGGACTCTTCGGGCGCAATACTCGGAGTGCGTTCCATCGCACTCCTTCACTTAACAAACAGCACTTTTTGAGGATTGGGAGTAGATAGGTCGTTCCTTGGTTCTTCTTTGGTTTGTCCTTGGTATTTGACAAGGGAAGAATAAGGACGGAACAAGGGAAGAGAATCTTAATAAAACGCATTGTTAGAGTATGTACATGCAGGATAAACCACATAAATGGCTTGGCGCTTTGCCAAGCCATTTATTTTATTCATCTACCTTTAGGAGGAATATCCTATCGCCTCTGCGCACCAGTTTGTCGGTCTTCAGTGCGAAGTACTCGCCCTTTTGTATCTCCGTACGGAGTTGGCCTTTCGCATCGTGAAGGTCTTTTGCCACAAGTTCGTAGGCGCCTGTGGTCTCGCCAGTAATCAGCAACTCATCACCTTCGCGAATCTCTTGAGTGGCTTCCAAATAGAACTCTGCCACAGAAATATTCTTAAAGAAGTTGGTACATTTACCAGCAAACACCTTCTTTCGCGTAGCACGCGAGCCATATTTGTGTGTCCATTCGCCCATTTTCTGTCCTTGGTAGTAACCATCCCAGAAACCACGATTGAACACGCGAGCTAGACGGGTGTTCCAATCCGCAATCTTCTCCTCTATCACCTCGTCGTCTGCAATCCATTGTCCATTGCCTTCCTCCCAGAGTGCTACGGCCTCCTTGTAACATTCTACCACGGTCTTCACATACTCTGGTCCACGTGCACGACCTTCTATCTTGAGTACACGCACACCAGCATCGAGCATTTTGTTGAGGAAGTGAATAGTCTTGAGATCTTTAGGCGACATGATATATTGATTATCCACCTCCAATTCAAGATCGCTTTCTTTGTCTTTCACCACGTAGCCACGACGACAAATCTGCATACATGCTCCGCGATTAGCACTCGCACCTAAGTTATTGAGACTCAGATAACATTTGCCACTCACAGCCATACACAAAGCACCATGGCAAAACATCTCAATACGAATCAATTCTCCCTTGGGACCTCTGATATCTTGCTCTACAATATCATGATAAATACTTGCTACTTGGTCCATATTCAATTCACGCGCCAACACCACCACATCGGCATACTGAGCATAGAACTTCAGCGCCTCTGTATTGGCGATATTGAGTTGGGTAGAAAGATGCACTTCAACACCCGAAGCAAAAGCATATTGCAATGCTGCGATATCCGAAGCGATGATAGCCGATACGCCTGCCGCCTTAGCATGATCCACGATCTCGCGCATCAACGACAAGTCTTCTGGATACATCACCGTGTTGAGTGTTAGGTAAGTTTTGACGCCCACTGCTTGGCAACGTTCAACAATTGTATGAAGGTCTTGAGTCGTGAAGTTCGCAGAGGAACGCGAACGCATATTCAGATACTCAATACCGAAATACACACTAGTAGCTCCAGCTTCAATAGCAGCAGCCAAACTCTCCCAGCAGCCCACAGGCGCCATTATTTCGATGTCAGTGATTGGTTTCATTGCAGTTAAAAATTAATGTATAAATCTTATCAGCTGCGTTGTTCGCTGCTGATGCATTACCTAAGATGGTGTGTAATTGCTGATACCGCTTTAACATATTTGTACGATATTCTTGGTCATACAGTAAACGATGTAACTCATGAGCAACGTTCTCCGTGGTAAAGCGACTAGCGATCAGTTCCTGAATTATTTCTTGATTAGGAATGATATTCACTAACGTAAAATGAGGAATGCGAAATAGGATGGGACGTAATAGTTTCTCAAGATACTTACTTCCTGCCACATGATAAACCGCCGTTTGTGGACATCCAATAAGAGCTGTTTCTAATGTGGCTGTACCTGAGTTCACTACCGCTGCTTGCGCATGCGCAACGATATTATAGGTATCGCGCGTGAGCGTTTCGTCGTGCAGCAAGAATGATTGATAGAAGGCATCTTCTATTCCAGGTGCAGCAGTCACTATTATGTGATACTGTTCTCCTGCTACCTTTCGTGCAGCCTCCAACATTATAGGCAGACAATGGCTAATCTCGCTACGTCGAGAGCCTGGAAGAATAGCGATGGTGGGTGTGTCGTTGCCAGTGGGTGATGTAGCAGTGAACTCGCGGATACAATCGGCGGTGGGGTTACCAACATAGTGGCACTTGTAGCCATATTTAGCGTAGAACGCGGGTTCAAATGGAAAGATACCCAATATCTCATCGCAGTATTTTGCGATGCTATGCACACGCCACTTTTTCCATGCCCAAATCTTAGGCGGAATATAGTAAATCACTTTCGTATTGGGCAAGTGATTTTTGCAGAACTTCGCTATTTTTAAATTAAACGATGGATAATCAATCAGAATAAGTGCATCTGGCTGCTCTTTTAATAATGTTTGTTTAGCAATACAAAAATTGCGTTTTACCTTATCAAGATTGCTCAAAACGGCCAAAATCCCCATATATGCCATCTCACGATAGTCCACGCGAATATCACAACCTTCTGCACGCATCTTATCACCACCTAAACCTACGAAAGATACATGAGCGTCTTTCTTTCGCAAAGCTTTCATTAGATTAGATGCATGTAAATCTCCAGAGGCTTCACCTGCGATTATGAAAAATTTAAAAGGTTTCAATAGTATTGATGATTATAATGATTATGCCATAAGAACTATACTCATAATAAGGTATGGTAGGGCTGCCAGCAATACACCTTTTGCCAATTTCCACAATTCCATCGTGTAAAACACAAATAGTAATGCCAAATTAGGGAAAATACCGACCTGCAATATCCTACTCAATATACCACCCATCAAATCCATATCAAACGCCTCAAATGTGTACCACAAATTGAAGCGCTCAACATATGCATATCCTACCACAGCTGGCAACGCAAGCCCCAGTAGGATACCTATCCAATATTTATCAAATCTCTGCGTAGGCGGTTTGATCTATCGTGCAAGGATGTACACTAACATAATGGTTGTTCATAGCCCAGATGTCTGTACCTTCCACTTCGGGTTCGATATTTACAAATTCTCCTGTCAACCAGTAGTATTTCTCTCCTTTCTCATCTACACGCTCTTCCATTTCTTTTTGCCAAAAACCACGGCATTGACGTGTCCAACGAACACCTTGAAGCTCACCTACAGGGGCGTTGATATTATAGCATACGCCATAAGGCATGCCTTCTTCGATGAGATGGCGAGTTAGTTCTAGGATATATGTTTCAAAATGGCTAAAATCAGCATCTGGATTATGGTCATCAATTGAATAACCTATTGCGGGTATTCCATGTTCTGCTCCTACAAATACTGCTCCCATTGTTCCTGAGTAAATCACATTGATTGCCGCGTTCGAGCCGTGGTTGATGCCACTAGCAAGCAGATTGATGCGCGCAGGATCACCTTCAAACAACACGTCTAAGGCTAATTTTACGCAGTCACTTGGAGTGCCATTTGTGATATATACCGTTGCATCTTTATGCCACTCCTCGCTGCCCCAATTGGGGTCATTGAGTGGGCGAAGATACATAGGTTGTTGTACGCTGATGGCATTGCTCATGCCGCTTCGTGGCCCATCTGGGGCAACGACAGTCACGTGCCCCAGTTGGGTCAAGATGCGTACAAGTGTGAGGATGCCTTTTGCTCCCCAGCCATCATCGTTAGTGATCAAAATCTCCATTATCCTACTACAGCCCAAACAACGTCAATTACTTTCTTAGCCAACTCATCTGCTTCTTCCATAGTTGCAGCTTCAGAATAAACACGGATGATTGGCTCAGTATTAGATTTGCGGAGGTGTACCCAACCATCGGCGAAGTCGATTTTTACGCCATCTCGGTCATTGATACGCTCGCCAGCAAATTTACCTTTTACAGCCTCCAACACCTTATCAACGTCAATCTCTGGAGTGAGGTCAATACGGTTCTTAGAAATGCAATAATCTGGGAATGTAGCGCGAAGCTCACTCACTTTGCAACCCTTTTGTGCTAAGCTACTGAGGAAGAGTGCAACACCTACCAATGCATCGCGGCCATAGTGGCTTGCTGGGTAGATCACACCACCATTGCCCTCGCCACCAATCACAGCATTGGTGCGCTTCATCTCGGTAGTCACATTCACCTCACCTACAGCACTTGCGCTGTAAGAACCGCCGTGTTTCACAGTCACATCGCTGAGTGCACGTGTAGAAGACATATTACTTACGGTGTTGCCTGGTGTGTGACTAAGCACGTAGTCAGCTACAGAAACGAGTGTGTACTCCTCGCCGAACATCTCACCGTCCTCGCAAATGATTGCCAAGCGATCCACATCAGGATCTACCACAAAGCCCACATCTGCTTTGCCCTCACGCATGAGCTCAGATATTTGTGTGAGGTTTTGTGGAATTGGCTCTGGATTGTGTGCGAAGTGACCAGTTGGTTCGCAGTTGAGCTCGATGATATTCTTCACGCCCAATGCACGCAGGATGGCAGGAATAGCCAAGCCACCGATTGAGTTGACACAGTCGATAGCCACCGTATAATTCTTTGCTTCAATAGCCGCTTTATCTACCAATTCGAGTGCCATCACGTCGCGAACGTGGTCTGGCAAATAGTCGCGATGGGTAATATGACCAAGGTCATCTACTTCCGCAAAGTTAAAGTCCTCTGCCTCTGCAATCGCCAATACTTCTTTACCCTCTTGGTCGTTAAGGAACTCACCTTTCTCGTTAAGAAGTTTGAGTGCGTTCCATTGTTTTGGGTTGTGGCTTGCAGTAAGGATGATACCACCTGCTGCCTTCAAACCAGTCACAGCCAACTCGGTTGTTGGAGTGGTAGCCAAACCGATGTTGATCACATCATAGCCCATACCAATCAAGGTACCGCATACCAATTGGTCCACCATCTCGCCAGAGAGACGAGCATCACGACCTACTACAATTGTCTTGTTGTCTGGTATCATCGCCTTACGTTGAGTAGCGTAAGCAGCGGTGAAACGCACAACATCTACTGGGCTCAAGCCCTCTGCAACGCGACCACCAATTGTGCCGCGAATGCCTGAAATACTTTTTACAAGTGCCATGGTTATTAGTATCGTTTAATTTTTATCTTAAGATCATATCCATATGGAGTCACAGAACTATTCTCCTCTTCAAAACCTAACTTACTTGGACAAATAATTTTGCATTGCGAGTTATGATGTTTCATATACTTCAATGCCACTTGCCAACCAGTACATGATTCGCTTGAGTTAATCATGTATTGAAACTTAATCGGCTCAGCACTATCCTGCGTGGTCCACATGCTCAACGTGTCAGCGTATTCATCTAATGTATAACGTTTAAAACGAAGCATCACGATCTCTTTTGCTTCCAACTCAGCAGAAGTAGTATCTCCTTCATCGACCAAATGGAAATAGAAATTGTCATAGTCTGGAACCTTCCAATAGACTTTCTCTCCCCATTCAGCCATAGTCGTAGGCATTTCATCTACGATTTGAATCCCTTGTCGTGCGATGAAAGATTCTATCAGTTTTTCTTCTTCTTTTAGCAATTCTGAATAGACGTTTTTGTTGCAACTACAAACAACACTTGCTAGCAGCAACAATATATACACATAAGTTTGTTTCATGCTTTTATTCTTTTACTTCTATAGTTATTATTAAATTCGTATATGGTTTGATTACTCCTCTTCCTTCTGCACCATATGCCAAATACCATGGTGTAATGGTGGTGGTTCGCTCTCCTACGCACATGGTTTTAAGTACACGATTCATTACCATAGGCATATTGTCGCTTCCCAACACGAAGTCATCTTCTAAGTCTGCTAACACATTACCATCCAACTCACGCACAACCACATGCAACTGCGTACTTTGTCCACGTGTCAATGGGGTTCCATCAACTTGAACATCTTTTCTATACCAAAATCCAAACTCATCCAGTATGTAGTCCAGCGAATCGCTTTGAACCCATCTCAAGCATTCCTTATCTGCCGCATTGGCCATTCGTTGGTTAAACTCCATTTTTGCTAACAATGCAGAATCTACTGGAGCCTCTTTCCCAAGATGTCGTACCTGCTGAGGAGTGGATTTTCGGCATCCCGACAATCCGATTACTAAGCAGAGAGTCAACATCATATTTATATATCGAATGGTCATTGATTGAGCATGTAATATTTTATTCTCAAATAACGCTGCAAAATTATAAAAAATAACGCAGATACGCAAATACCTACTATATTTTTGCTCTTATTTCTACCAGTTCAGCACGCACCTGCTGAAGAATTTCAGTTGCTTTTTGACGAACATCTACTTGTTTAGTATTGGATTGCAATTCATTCTTGATGGCAGCGATACGTGTAATATGCAATTCGTCACGCAGGTATTTGACTTGCTTTACAAAGTCAATATCTTTCTCTGTATAGTAGCGATTACCATGTTCATCTTTGCGAGGAGCAAGTTGCGAGAACTGTTCCTCCCAATACCTCAATGTAGAGGCTGGAAGATCCAGCATTTGCTTAACTTCCGACAGAGAGTAATATATTTTGGTAGGGTTTGACATATCACACTATTTTTAATTCCCTAACTGCCTATTTTAAGCGTTTTACCCGCACGAATCATGTCTGATTTCAATCCATTCCATGCTTTAAGTTGCTTGACGCTAACCCTAAATTTCTTAGCGATGCCACCCAACGTATCACCTTCTTTAATCTTGTAGTAGGTAACCCCATTGATGGAATAACCTCCATTCACAGAAGTACGATGCAGTAATTCAATCTCGTCTCGACGATTATGAATGAGTTCCTTGGCTTGATACGCTAAGATAGTATCTTGCTTGTCAATATACAACCCTGCTTTCTCAATCGGCAAACAAATGGCATATGCCTTACCGCCTGGAATAATATCACGTGGATATTGCGGATTGAGGCGGCGCAATTCAGCCAAAGGAATATCAATATTATCTGCAATCTGCTTGAGATGCTGACGTTGGGTAGTTACGATTGTGTCTGATGCCATCGTTGCTAATGGTTTTGCAGGACATATGCCATGCGCTTCTGCATAGTTCATAGCATAAGATGCTGCGATAAAAATAGGTAAATAGCCTCGTGTTTCGCTGGGCAAATAAGGATAAATGCTCCAGAAATCACGTTTCCCACCTGCGCGATGAATGGCCTTGTTTACGTTACCTGGACCACAATTGTATGCTGCGATCACCAGATTCCAATCTTGAAATATAGCATACAAATTCTTCAGGAACAAACATGCAGCTTCGGTAGAGCGGATAGGGTCCATCCGCTCATCTACCAAAGAATTGATCTCCAGACCATATTTCTTGCCTGTTGCAGGCATAAATTGCCATAATCCAGTTGCTCCCATATGTGAACGTGCTTGCGGATTGAGTGCCGATTCTATCACAGGCATATAGCACAATTCATAAGGCAAATCATGCTTTGCTAAAATATCTTCAAAGATGGGAAAATAGTATTCCGCTTTGCGTTGCAACGCAGCTAACTGACGCGGACTATGCTTCACATAGCGCAAAATATAGCGCCTAACCACCTCATTGTAAGGTACTTCAATAACGAAGGGCAAAGCCTGTAATCGTTGCTTATAAATAGAGTCTGGTAGTTCAGTAATGAGTGTATCGGATGTACATTCGGTAGTGTCTAACCATGCCAATGCTTCATCGAAGAATATACGCTCCAAGATCGTGTCTGTGGATATAGCAACGATGCTATCATTAGCATGAATCACAGGAATCAACATCCAATTAAGAATGAGTATGTAGAGTAATCGTTTCAATGGGTTAAAATATTTTGTATGTTAAAAACTAATTGCTAATTTCACTTCTGCACTCCGTTGGTTCTGAAGATCGTAATACAACTGTGGAGATACGTTGAGCGACAAATCGGTAGATATATCGAAATCAAAAAGTTGCGCATCCACATATGCATCTACCAGTGTGAGCGCATATACGATTGCCGTGATAGCAATGGCCAAATCGCGGTTACGATGCATCTTATTTTGCCACTCTTTCAGGCGATTTTGATATGCCGATGCCCCTCCCATACGATCGATGGTGTAACCTTCGGGCAGAATGGCAATATAGGATTTGCTTGGATCATTCGTCACCTTGCCATCACGAATGTCGAAATAAATATCTCGATAGGCATTCTTATAGCTTTCATACTGACCACTTGTCCACGTGATAGCATATACACATCCCATAAAACCGCCATACACAATCGGCACTTTCCAGTAACTACGATTATAGATCTGTCCCAATCCTGGTACAATTGCCCCGAGCCAAACAGCACGTAGTGGATCTGGTTTCCAAAATAGGCGATCCATCTCCTTTTGAGTGAGTGGCATAGAATCTGCATGCACCACCAAAGACTCCGACTGATGCTTTTGCTGAATTTCTTCAGTAGTCATCCATTCGGTGGTATCGATTGCCATATCCGTTTGAGCCAATCCTGGGGACACAAAGCAAATCAACAATATGTAGATGATTAGTCGCTTCAAATCAATCGTTGGATAATCGCATTGAGTTGATCTTCGTCTGCAAAGGATATAGTCAGTTTGTTGCCACTAATCTTTACTGGCAACTGCAATGCGTGCTGCAATTGTGTTTGTTGTTCGCTATAGGAAACGGCTAGCGGCTTTGATTTGGCAGGTTTGGTAGAATTAACCAATTCCTCTACCTTTCTCACCGACAAACCATTTTGTACAATCTTCTTATAGATTGCCAATTGTTGTTCTGGTGATGGTGAACCTAAGATAGCACGAGCATGTCCCATATCAATCTTCTTCTCTTTGATACCCAACTGTATCTCTGCTGGCAACTTGAGCAAACGCAAATAGTTGGCTACGGTAGCACGTTTCTTACCGACACGCTCCGACATGCGTTCTTGGGTAAGATTGTATTCATCCATCAAGCGTTGATAGGCCAAAGCAATCTCTATGGCATCCAAGTCTTCGCGCTGAATGTTTTCAATCAATGCCCATTCCATCACCTGCTCATCCTTGGCTGTACGGATATAGGCAGGGATAGCTTGCAATCCCGCCAACTTTGCTGCACGGTAACGACGCTCACCAGCGATAATCATATACCTATTGTTGGCATCTTTGCGCAAGGTGATAGGGGATATCACACCATGATCGCTGATGGATTGAGCCAACTCTTGCAGTGCTTCCTCATCAAAAGTGTGACGTGGCTGATCAGGATTGGCATAAATCTTATCAATGGCTATTTCGTTAATAGAAGAGGAGCCCGCAGTAGCCACATGCGTAGTATCAATCAAGGCATCTAATCCTCGTCCTAAACCCAGTGTTTTTTTCATGCTTATTGTCTCTTTATCAATTCTTTAGCTAAATTCGTATAGTTTTTCGCACCTTTACTGTTGCGATCATATTCCAGTACCGACATACCATGACTAGGTGCTTCGCTCAAGCGCACATTACGTGCGATGACGGTATTGAATACCAAGTCACCAAAGTGACGACGTACCTCATCATGTACCTGTGCTGAGAGGCGCAAGCGGGCATCATACATCGTCAGCAAGAAGCCTTCAATACGCAAAGCAGGATTGAGATTCGACTTGATAATCTTGATGGTATTCAACAGCTTCGCGATGCCTTCCAAGGCAAAAAACTCGCATTGTACAGGTATAATAATGCTGTCGCTCGCCGTAAGCGCATTGATTGTAATCAACCCCAGCGATGGCGAGCAGTCTATCAATATATAGTCATAATCGCCTTTCAAAGGGCTAAGTACACGCTTGAGTATATTCTCACGCTGTTCCAGATTGAGCATCTCAATCTCTGCCCCCACCAAGTCGATATGTGATGGTATCATATACAGATTTTCGATACTAGTTGGCAGGATGGCTGTATGAGGGTCTATGCCATTGATCAAGCATTCATATACGGTACTATCCAATTCTTGGATATCTACTCCTAAACCCGATGATGTGTTGGCTTGCGGATCAGCATCCACCAATAATACACGTTTACCCAGCTTTGCCAATGCTGCGGCTAAGTTGATAGACGTTGTAGTCTTACCTACACCACCTTTTTGATTAGCTAATGAAATAATTTTTCCCATATGTCATGTATCAATTTTTCTAATGTCATTTACTTTATTTTAATCTCCCACAAATACGCCAGATTGATACTCAGCCCGATTGGGTTAGCAAACTCAAAATGGTCCGTTTTGCGATTGGAGAACACACTGCCGAAACTATAATTAAATCGCGCCTCTAATTGAAACAATCCTATCTTATTCGTGCGGTAATATACGCCCAATCCACCTGCCAATCCCCAATCAAAAGGATTTTGGATGGCTACATACTGATGCGTTTGATTAGGATTCTTTGTTCCGTACTCGGTATCGCTGAGGCAATAACCTATTTGTGGGCCAAGGTTCAAAAATCCCCTAAAATGTTGTCCTCCAAAATATAAGTGCATCAATAGTGGCACCTCTATGTATTCCAATTGGCGACGATAATCATATCCCTCTCCTTGCTCTCGCCAACCACGTTGCATGTAATTAGCCTCCACTTGTATGGCGCATACCTTATGGGCTGCGTAGCGGAATATCAATCCGCCATTTACGCTCAATGGTGATTGCATAATATCCATCCCCTTGATCGTTGGTTTGAAGATCATAGACGAGGCCATCACTCCCGCGTGTCCACCTACGTATATCTCTGGACGACGCAAGCGAGGTTGTGCCAGCATGACACTACTCACCATCAATGCGATAACAACTATTATGCAGCGACTATGCCTCATTTGCGAATAATATGAATCTGTCGATTTTCATATCCACCATCTGGGGATACGCGATGATATTGTATATCGGCCTGCAAGCCGTTCCACACTGGCGTAGCAATACTATCAGCAGAAGTCTGCAATAGCTGCAGCAAATGCCGCATTTGATCATAGCCCAGCAGGTCATAGCGTGGCAGAGTAGAAGATACGGTATGATTAAAATACTGTTGCCATACCGCTTCATATGGCTCGCTCACCATAAGCGAATCACTAAAAATCGTAGTATATAATTGTGGCAAAATAATCTTCTCATTTTGCCACGAATAGTGCGAGAACAACGTAATCGGATAAGTGGCATGTCCTTGCAGCAAGTGTGGCATCACGGCCTTCAAGTTGCTGTATTTCTCGGTATTGAAGATCACGATATTCTCCATATCCGTCTTGAATGCACCATCCAGCGAGTCTGCTAATATAGCAGTCAACGAAATGCTTGAGGTAGGCACCCCTTTCGCTTTCAACGCTTGGTGCAATGCCATAATACCCGACGGTATCACATCACCCGCTTTCGTTTCAATCAACACACAATTTACGCTATCGCCATACTGCGCCAAATAGCGTGCCAACGTATCGGCTTCTGTATGTTCCGAAGGATTAAATTGCAGCAAGTATGGATTATGCGCTATGCTAGCCACATTCGATAGGAATGGCACCAACATCCATGTGCTATCTCTTTGGGCATATTCCGCTGCTACAGCCACTTGTTGCGTGTATGCTGGACCTACGATGGCATCTACCTTTTGCCACGTGCTATCACACAGCAATTGCGTCGTTTTTTGCACATTCTTTCCCACATCATACGTATGCACCTCGATTGCTTGTCCAGTGGCTTGCACCTCATTGATAGCAATCAGTGCACCTGCATAATAGTCATAGAAGCGGTCCATGTTCTTGTCCCGCTTCAGCGCATCCGCTTGCAAAGGCAACATCATGGCCAATCGTATCACACTACTATCCTTCTGCACGATGGTAGTATCCATTGCAACGGCTGTAGTATCTACTACCACTGTATCCACCTGCTGCCACTTCTGACGTTTATGCTTCGGCAATATCGATTCTTTTTTCTCTTTGACAACGATTGGTTTTGCTTCTGCAGGTGCCTCCATAGGTACCTCCGCTACTGTTGCTGCAGGCGCAGAGTCTGCCAGTTGCGTCCCCAATCCCTTCGCAGGAATCAAGATCACCTCATCATAGCGCAAACCTGTGGTCTGCAGATGAGGATTGGCTTGCAGGATTTCCTCTTGACTCACACCAAAATTCTTGCTAATACGATACAATCCTATACTGCGTTCCACCGTATAGCGATAATACACTTGCCCATCCACTGTATCCAAAGGGTAGGGCAATATTGCTTGAGCCGATAGCCCAATACTCATCATTGTAGCGATGAATAAGTATATGACACGTAATTGTTGCATAAGTCTCATCGTTTGATTTCGTATTTCTTTCTTCTTACCAATATCACAACACCTCCCACCAATGCCAACATCGCCAGCGGAATCGCGATGCTCACCACCTGAGCTTGCACACGCGCTTGGCGTGCTCGCTGGTCGTTGATCAGACGAAGGGTAAACGTCTTTTGGCGCAACTGCATCCAACCTTGGTCATCCGCAAGATAGAGCACTGCATTGACCATAAAATCACGATTGCCCATCTGCATTTGCGTATAGCGATCATAGCCCAATGGCAAAGGATTGCCCTGCTGCCATTCATTGCGTATCGTGCTGCCTGCTGCCACCACGATTTGCTTGGTCACTTGACTTTGTTTCAGCAGCGGAGCGTGCAATTCCAGCTCCTCAGGTGGCATTTGATGAGCGTATAGCGAAGGGAAACTACCCTCCACACTCACAGCCACAGGGATAAAGGCATACGCAAAACTCTGCTCATCATCCACGCCCAGACTCAAGTCCACTTTCGCTGGCACACCAGTCAGTTTACTTGCCGACGATGTGGCCAATAGTACCTCTTTCTTCAACCCATCTTCGCCACCTACCATGTCCACTGCACTCGCCATCGTCGCGCTCACTTGAGCCACATTGCGTGTGATAGGCGATGCCTGAGAGGTAAGCAACATTGGGGCATACGTCCACGGCATGGGCTGCCAATTGGGCTGCGACGCGTCTTGCGACACATCCACTGGCACAGGCATACATTGCAAGTCTTGCACCAAACCATGATTCACCCGAACTCCGTAGCGGAAAAGCATGTCGTTGATATTCAAATCCAATGCCACAATAGGGGTCATACCCTGCGTACTGAGGTAATCGTCCGAAAACTGCACACCATTCACCACCCACAAGATGCTACCACCTTGCATCAGATATTGATCCAGAATGTATTTGTCCGTTTCGCTAAATGCTGTTTGTGGATCAGCAATAATCACCACCTTATACGCATCCAGCACACCTGTCTGCAACCCTAATACACCTCGATCCACTTGGTAGTATTGAGCCAGAGCCTGCGTCAAATCATATACATATCGTTCATCCAACTCGCCATGACCTTCTAGGAAGGCGATTTTCTCCACCCTCGTCTGGGTCAGACTGCGAATAGCGTCCACAAACGCATACTCGAGATTCTCAATGCTATGATTCAGGTTTTCCTCGCCGCGCAACCCACGCTGATTCTTCAGGAGTTGTACGGCTGCACTTTTGCCCTTGTAACTCACTACTGCGTACGGATACACCGTGGTTTGCGCAGTTTGTCCCTTATGAGTCCGCTCATGGATTACCGTAGGTGTAAACTGCTTCGTTAGTTCCTCCGTGGCAGGCAAGATTTGCAGACCTTCGCCTGCATAAATGCCCAATTCGTCCACCATCTCTTCCGTGGCTTTCTTCAGGCGCACAAAACCCGAATTCAGTTCACCATCCAGCAACAATGTCACCCCTATTGGCTCATCCAACTCCTGCAACAGCATTTTGGTTGCTTCCGAGATGCTATACCGCTTGTCGTCGGTCATATCCCAACGACAAACGACATATCCTACTGACACATTGATTATTGCCAGCACCACCAACGCCAATATGAGGTATAGCTTTTTCAAATTATTGCTTAATCTCTGCCCAAACTTCCTCGTTGATTACCACAGGATATTTCTCACGCAAAGTCTTTATCCATGCCTTCTCCAAATAATCTTGGTAGTCGGTTGTCACCTTCGCACGCTCATCGGTGTACTCTTGAGGACTCTTAATCACCTTACCCACAGGCACTACGATTGGGAACTCCTCGCTTGGAGTATATTCGGCAGCTTTGCTTTTGAAGCCATATTTATCCACTGCCGAATTTTTGCCTGCTTCCCAAATACCACGCTCCACGCGAACGTACATCACGCTATCCACGTTCACACGTTGATTCAAGTAGCTCAACACGGAGTCTGGATGAGCACTCTTAACGATTTGCTTAGCAGCCTTAGCAGCTACTTCGTTCTTCGCATAGATGATGCTTCCCTTATAGCGTGGTGCCTCCCAGGTGTAGTTCTTCTTGTTTGCCTTGAAATAGGCTGCCAAGCCCTCTGTATCTTGGTTAGCCTTGTCCCATACCTCGCGCAACGAAACATCAAACAGCAAGATACCATCGTGATACTCTTTCACCAAGTTGCGCAAATCCGCATATTTCTCTTCCAAGTGGGCGTCAGCATAGGCTTTCACATCCGCATCACTCATCTCGGCAGGCAAATTGTACGCTGCGCGAGTCTTGTTGATAAAACTTTGTTCTGCAATCTGCATACGTTGGTCGCGTTGCACTTGACGCAAGATTTGAGCACGCATGCTATCCAATGGTTGAATGCCGCGTTTCTCATGCAATTTCGAGATATGAATACCAAAACGTGTTTGGAATGGCTTGCTGATTGCACCAATCTCCAAGTCGAAAGTAATATCCTCAAATGGCTGTACCATCGCGCCACGACCAAACCAACCCAAGTCGCCACCGCGCATCGCCGAACCACGATCTTCCGAGTTGGCCTGTGCCAAGGCGGCAAAGTCCGTAGTATCTTGAATAGCCAATTGATAAATGCTATCCATAGCCACTTGCGCATCTGCCATACGTTGAATATCACCCATTGGGGTCATCTTCATGATATGCGAAGCTCTTACCTCCTCAAAATCGCGCTCACCTTCCACTTTCGCAATGTGGAAACCATATGGGCTACGGAATACTGGAGTCACCTCGCCTACTGGAGTGGTATATACCGCATCTTCAAACGAATAAACATAGCGGAATGGTTGAATCCACCCCAACGCACCTTTGGTTTGCTTTGCAGATGGCTCCTCCGAGTACAGTACAGCCACTTCTGCAAAACCCTCTGGCTCACATACGGTCACTTTCTTGCGACCTTTCTTCACCTCTTTTGGCAAACCTACGGTCACACGCTCACGCAACTCATTGATCTTCGCCTCAGCTGCTGCCACAGTCGCAGAATCTGCATCCATTGGGCATTGTACGGCGATATGCGATGCCTTACGAATCTTTGCCATGCGATTATAACTCAACACTACCAAACTATCAATAGCATCATTATCTTGCAAATATTTTGGTGTCGCTTGGGCGCGATACCCCGCCAACTCCTTCTTAAATGCCTCGGTGGTATCCACACCTTGAGCCATGGCTTCAGTCACTTTCAACTTGAAGTTAACAAACAAATCCAAGTACTCGTCCATGGTCTTTTTCTCCAAACTTGTCTCTTGGTTGTTCTTCTCGTAGATATACAAGAATTCAGATGCCATAATGTCCTCGCCATTGATGGTCATCAGGACTTTGTCCTCTTGTGCAATACCCAATAAGCTTGCACTTGCTAACACGATTGATAAAATTGTTTTTTTCATTGTTGTATGTTTTGTTAATTATTTTTTGCCGTAGTTTTGCCACACGTTGCCACATAAATAGCGCGCAAAGGTACTACAAAATTTGCACATATGCAAGAAATCGAACACTTTTTTTTACAAAAGATAGATTTTATCTATCCATCATACCCTTCTTGTTGGAAATTTGCACATGCGCAAATTTTATCGTACCTTTGCACTCGAAATATGTACAAATGGCTATGAACACAATCCTTGCTTATATCCAAAATGCCACCACCATTGCTATCTTCACCCACCAATCACCCGATGGCGATGCGATGGGTAGCAGTTTGGGCATCTACCACTATCTTAAGTCACTTGGCAAACAAGCGCAAGTCATCGTTCCCAATGCTTTTCCCGATTTCCTGGCGTGGATGCCTGGGGCAAGCGATGTGCTCGTGTATGACGTGCAAACCTCCCAATCCAACGCATTCATTGAGCAAGCCGATCTTGTAATTTGTACCGATTTCAACGACCCTAAACGCATTGGGCCATTGGGCGATAAGATGCTCATGCTCACTTGTCCAAAGCTCATGATTGACCACCATCTACACCCTACTAATTTCGCAGATGCTATGATCTCTGTACCAGAAGCATCATCCACTTGTGAGTTAGTACACAATCTACTCTCAACTCTCAACTCTCAACTGTCAACTCTCAACTGTCAACTGCCAACTGCCAACTGTCAACTGTCAACTGATATCGCTACTTGCCTCTACACAGGGCTCATGACCGACACGGGCAATTTCTCCTATAATTCCAACCGACCACAAATCTACGGAATGATAGCCCAACTCATTGCTGCGGGAGCAGACAAAGATGCCATCTACAATGCAGTTTTCAATCAATACTCTGTTGATCGCGTCAAATTGGTAGGCTATTGCCTCTACCAAAAAATGCGCGTTTTCCCCGAACATCACACGGCACTCATCTACTTGAGTCGCAAAGAGCTATATCGTTTCAATTTCCAGAAAGGCGACGCTGAGGGTATTGTCAATATGCCACTCCAGAGCAAGGATATTCACTATTCTGTTTTCATGCGCGAAGATAAGGCAACTCCCGATGAAATGGCGAAAAATGGCGGAATCAAGACCAAGATCAAACTCTCATTCCGCAGTCAAGGCAATCGCCCTGTCAATGTCTTTGCACAGGAGATTTTTGCCGGCGGAGGACATGCCAATGCTGCTGGTGGCGAGTTCTATGGACCGCTCCCCGAAGCCGTACAACGTTTCTTAGACAACTATACCAAGTACTTAAAAACCGACTAAACCCATCTACATATGAAATTTCTCGGCAATCTCATTTGGCTCATTTGTGGCGGATTCATCACGGCTTTGATGTATTGGATAGCTGGTCTATTGCTTTGCATTACCATCATTGGTATTCCTTTTGGAGTACAACTCTTCAAGATTGGCACATTGTCTTTATGGCCTTTTGGTCATGAGTTGGTGTCAACTGCCAACGATGGAGGTTGCTTGCAGATAATCTTCAATATCTTGTGGATTATACTTGGTTGGTGGGAAATCGCACTCACGCATCTCACCTTCGGACTTATCCTCTGTTGCACGATTATTGGCATCCCATGGGGGATGCAACATTTCAAACTCGCCCTTGCCTCTCTCCTTCCCTTTGGCAAAGAGGTAGCATAAACACACCTGACCACATCAGTTATATCTTGAAATGGCTGTTGCTTATCAGACCGCTTTCCCCGTAAGATAGAGAAACCATCATTTTTTTGCCACAATATTTGCGTATATGCATTTTTTGTTGTACCTTTGTGCGCTGAAAGTACAAATTATTTGCAGTTATAGCTCACAATGGATGTTTTAAGCACAATATTATCAAACTCACGAACAGTCTTTACGCCACAATGGTTGGCGCTAAAAGACGACACACGCGATAGGGAATCTCTATCTCGATCACTCATGTATTATGCTAAAAAAGGAGTACTTCATAATCCTCGCAAAGGCATCTACGCAATGCCAAAATACAACGAACAAGAAATGGCTTGCACGCTGCTTAGTCCGTCATATATATCATTGGAATACGTATTGGCTCGTGCAGGCGTTACCTTCCAATATAGTTCGGAGATTACTTGTATCAGTTACCAAAATCGCACCATTGAGGTAGATGGCCGTGCGTATGTATTCCGCAAGATTAATCCGATGATATGGGCAAATATGTTGGGCATTGAGCAACGCGACAATATTGCTATTGCTACGCCAGAGCGTGCATTCTTGGATATGGTTTATCTTAGCGCAGGGCAATGCTATTTTGATAATCTGCATCCGTTGAACAAAGATTTGATTCGACAGATATTGCCAACATATAATTCAAAGATACTAACCAAACGTGTAGAAGCGTTACTCAAACAATAATACTATGGATACCAACAAACATCGCTACTACATGATGCAAGTGCTGCTTGCTATCTTTCGTCATCCTCAACTCAGCCAACTGCTTGCTTTCAAAGGTGGCACATCGCTGATGATGTTCCATAATCTCTCGCGTTTCTCTACCGATTTGGATTTTAATCTATTAGACGCTTCTAAAACGGAATATGTGTACAACGAGTTGCACAACTTACTGCTCAAATTTGGCACGATTGATGATGAAGCAATGAAATTTTATGGTCCAATCTTGGTGCTCAACTATGGTAGAGGCGAACGAATGTTGAAAGTGGAAGTTAGCAATCGCGAGTACCCTAATCATTATGAGGTGCGTTCGTTGCTTGGTACGGATATTCGGGTGATGACGCTATCGGATATGTTTGCACATAAATTGTGTGCATTAGGCGAACGCATTACACCTCGTGACATCTACGATGTGTGGTTCTTTTTGCAAAATCGTACAGAGATTAATGCAGAGATTGTGCAACTGCGTACAGGTATGTCGGTTAGCGAGTATGCGCAACAATGTGCAGCTAAAGTGCGCTCGTATAGTTCACGCATGTTGATGCAGGGATTAGGCGAAGTATTGTTGGACAATCAATCCAAGAACTTTGCTCGTGAGCAACTCATTCCTGAAGCAGCGTCTGCGTTAGAGCTATTTGCGCTTTGTCCGTTAATAGCGAAATAATCGTAATCATCATTTCGGAAATCGCCATTGCAAATTTCTCTACAACACGTCAAAAAATACTTTTCCCCTATTATTCCTCTGCGGAAGAAAAGCTAAGAGGAAATTTAGCACGCAGGT
>JAFYSB010000080.1 GCA_017546705.1 Paludibacteraceae bacterium | reverse complement strand
TGCTGTAGAGAAAGCACACGAAGAGCGCTACCTCAAGCTCCTCAAGAATATCGAGGATAAGCTTGTGTTCAGCCGCGATGGTGATGCTATCTGGCAATGCCGCAACTGTGGTCACTTGTATATCGGTCAAGATGCTCCTGTGGTTTGCCCTGTATGCAAACACCCACAAGCATACTTCCAATTGCAACAAAACAACTTCTAATCAACTATTTAAGGACTTGCGCACAATGGTGCGCAAGTCCTTTTACAATTGAAACTTTTAAACTCTTAAAACAAACCTCTTCTCAACAGAGTGTCTAACAGCGCATTAGCGCGGTCTAACAACGCAGTGGTCTGATCTCTGGCAGCGAAGCGGTCTAAAAAGTATGGACATAACTATACTCCTTCAAGCCATCTTGCAACTTGTTGCAGGTATTGGTATTTTCTTGGTGGCATGCCAAATGATGTCTTCCAACTTGGAGACAGCCAGCAGTGCCCGTCTTAAAAGTCTGTTTTCGCGCATGTCCAACTCTCGCATGTTGGGCGTGGGTATTGGTACAGTAGCCACAGCTGCCATTCAGTCTTCGGGTGCCACGACTGTGATGGTCATCGGTTTCGTGAACGTGGGCATCATGTCATTGGCGCAAGCGGCTACCATCATTTATGGTGCGAACATCGGTACTACCGTTACCGCACAAATCGTAGCCCTCGGTCTTAGTAGCGGCGGCGGTATATCTACCACCGTTATTTTTGCTGCCTTCGCAGGTTTGGGTGCTTTTATTGAACTCTTCTCTAAGAAAGATAATTGGAAGACTTGGGGCGGTATCATCACAGGTTTCGGTATGCTCTTCGTGGGTCTTAGTCTCATGAGCAAGTCTATGGACGCTTTGGCTAAACTCCAAGAGATCAAGGATTTCCTTGCTTCTATCGAACACCCATTGATGCTTGTGCTCTTTGGTGCAATATTGACGGCTATCGTGCAATCATCTTCTGTGGTTACCTCTATTGCACTTACCATGGCGGTGACAGGACTTATCTCACTCAACCAAGGTATTTACCTCACTATGGGTTCGAACATCGGTTCGTGTGTGGTGGCTATTATCGCTGGTTTGACATCGGGTCTTAATGCGAAACGTACAGCCCTTATCCACTTGCTATTCAACTGCTTTGGCGTCTTCATCTTCCTCATTGCTGCGTGGATTATGCACCTCGTTACTTCGGGCGCACTCAACTATGGCGTTATCTTTGAGACTATGTTCCCAGGCGCACCACAATTGCAATTGGCGATGTTCCATACTATCTTTAACTGTGTGACGGTATGTATTATCTTGCCATTGACCGATTATCTGGTGAACCTCGTAACGAAGATTCTTCCAGAAAAGAATCGTGTGGATGAGGCATTGCAAGAGGGACAACCTCACTTCCACTTCGTGGACGAGCAAATGCTCCGTACTCCTGCTATTGCTGTGAACCAAGTGAAATTGGAGATTGAGAACATGGCAGCTATCGCCATCCACAATTTCAACTTGGCGATGGATATCATTTCTACCGTGAACTTCGATAAGATGGATGAGTTTAATGAGAACGAGAAGCAGCTCAATTACCTCAATCGTAACCTCATCCCTTATATTGTGCAATTGAATACCTTGCCTATTAGCGAGGAAGACAACCGCTATCTGGCTACGGCTATCCGTACGATTGGTGACTTGGAGCGAGTAGGTGATTATGCGGTTAACTTGACTGAGTATGCAGAGTTGCTGCAAAACTTCAAGGAGACTTTCTCCAAAGATCTTCTCTTTGAGGTGGAGCAATTGCGTGAGATGATGGGATCGCTTTATCAAGCTACGATGAAGACGTATATGGACCACGATTTCGACGCTTTGATTGAGGTGAATCGTTACGAAGATCAGGTGGACGATATGGTGGCTCGTATTGAGAAGATGCACTTGCAACGCTTGATGGATGGTGTCTATCCAGCCAGTGTAGGTCAAGTATATCAAGAGTTTGCGTCGGATACGGAGCGTATTGCCGACCACTTCTTGAATGTAGCTAAGTCCATCCGCCAACTCCACGTCGGCGAGGATTGATCGTTGAGAATATAAAAATAATGAGGATGTATCTGCTGATACATCCTCATTATTTTTTACTGCCCTTTATAAAGACCGAGTATTTATACACGTATTCTTACCAACCAAATTTATAGGCAAGAAGTATCAAATGCTTAGTAGTATATTTGTTAGTTAGAGTCATATTACCCGTTTCATCATTGATACTAATACCACGATCGTAAAGATAATTGTAACGATAGGTAAGGGTTAAGGAATGCTGTTTGTCGATCTTCCATTGAAGACCTAACTCTGGGCGCAGTTCGCTGATATATTGACCATACTCTTTCTCTCCATTTCCTCTTAACTGTATAGTTTCATTTATATATGTAATAGGCGCATTTAAGGTGTTGAGAATCTCAAACTTACCAACAATGCTAAGTGGGGTTTCTGGAATAGCATATACTGCTTGCAAACGGCTACGAAGTGTGAAATCTACTTGATTCTTAACGCGTTTATCCACTTCACCTGTACGACCATCCAGCATGACACCTTCGCGCAAAGAGAGGTTCCATTGTCCTAACTTAACTTGACCAGTGATGAGTATGTTAGCACGATGTTGTAGGTATTTATTAGGATCTGTCCAACCTTGATTGCCATACAACTTCAATGTATATCCAGCGTAAATATTAAGATATGGTATAGGCGTGTAACCGAGTGCTATGGTAGTATGCGCACGGTGGGTAGGTGCAGAGCGAATCTCTTCCTCAAGGGTGAGTGATAGTCCATATTTGAACGATTTAACAAAAGTAGCAAAGAAATGCGCTTCAGGAGTTACAATCGTGGTATCTTTCTCTGTAATAGTTGCTTGTGCAAAGATTAAGGATGGAACAAATGCCATCAAAATAAGTATGTTCGTTCTTAATTTCATCTTTAACTTTGTGCTTGATAGGTTAGTGCAAATAGTCGCATTTGCTTGAGCATGGCATTGAGCCCGTTGCTGCGGGTAGGGGATAGGTGCTCGCGGAGGTTAATCTCATCAATAAAATAGAGTTCACTATCTACAATCTCTTGTGGAGTATGATTGCTCAATACGCGAATAAGCAAAGCTACAATACCTTTCACCAATATGGCATCCGAATCACCATGATAGTGGACTTTACCATCTTTCATTTCGGCAGTAAACCACACCTTTGACTGACAACCATCAATCAAGTTTTTATCATTTTTATCGGTTTCAGGGAAAGGCTCCAAGCCATTTCCGTAGTCAATGAGCAGACTATATCTGTCCATCCAGTCATCAAAACTGCTGAACTCCTCAATTATTTCGTCTTGTATGTCGTTGATCATTTAATTTTGAATTATGAATTATGAATTAACTCATAAATGAGTTTGGCGATATATTGATCATCTTCTTCTGCGATGTCCTTGATTGGGGCATCAATAATGTAATCCGCTTTTTCATAGAAAGGTGCACGAGCCTCCAACTGTGGAGTAATAAACGCCAAAAGCTCTTGCTCAGTGCGTCCTTGTAGAATAGGGCGAGTACTTAAGTCGGTGAGCATCAGGCGCTGAGCCAAATGCTTGGGTTGCCATTTGAGGTAGATACTTGTGCCCAGTTCTGCTAGACATTCCATATTGTCTTCCCAGCAAGGGTAGCCGCCTCCTGTGGCATAAATGACTTTTTCGATGGGCAGTTCGGCAAGGTCTTCTACCACATATTTCTCTTTGCGGCGAAACTCCTCAATACCATGTTCGCGGATAAACTCCGCAGGCGTTTGGCTATGAATTTCGGCAAAAGCTTCGTCTAGATCCACAAAATGCCAACCTAAATGCTCTGCCAACAAACGACCAACAGTAGTCTTGCCTGCTGCCATATACCCAATTAGATAGATAGGGAGTTTTAATGGTTTTATGAGTTTGAGCGGTTTCAAGTGATATGTTGGAAATTAGTGGTATGTTAGCGGGAAAGTATTGGATGCTATTGAAGTGGTATAGAGGTGGTATCGAAGTAGTAACGAGATTGCATTGGACTATTTAGCGGCAGGGTGTATAATCAAAGGTATCGTTGTCGCGCCAAAGGAGCTTGTTATTTTCGATATATGCCTCTGGAAAAGCAGATTTGAATGGTGCTTTCAGCGCACCAAGATATTGCCACCCCTTATTATATACGCGCACGTGCGAGGAGCAGATAGGTGCACAGACGGTGTGAATAACTAAGATACTATCGTTGGTTATCAGTGTATCGCGCACAGAAGTGACCTCGTAATCATTCTGAAGTTCAGACGCAACTGCGTTGCTGTTCAGGAGTTCAGAAACGAGTACGCTCACAAACAATACGATGAATAATGTAAGTATTTTTTTCATTGTTTAGTGAACGCTGCGCTACTGTTTAGTGTTTATGAGTACAACTGCTTGAGCTGCGATGCCCTCTTTGCGTCCGACGAAACCGAGTTGCTCAGTGGTGGTAGCTTTAATACTAATTTGATTATCCTCTACACCCATTACCTTTGCTAGACAAGCGGTCATGGCAGGGATGTGTGGGTTGAGTTTCGGTGCTTCTGCACAGATGGTGCAATCACAATTGCCCAACTCATATCCCGCTTCGCGGAGCATTGCCATTACTTTGCGGAGCAGAATCTTAGAGTCGATATTCTCGTACTCATTACCTTTGACAGGTGGGAAATGATAGCCAATATCGCGCATAGCTGCAGCGCCGAGCAAGGCATCGCATAGCGCGTGAATTAGGACATCTGCGTCAGAGTGCCCGAGTAGTCCTTGCTCAGATGGCACACGAATGCCTCCCAACCACAATTCGCGGTTGGGGGCAAAAGCGTGTACATCATATCCAAAACCGATTCGCATTATTTACGGTTGTTGACAAGGTCTTTGATACCAGCGAGGTCAAAGCCAAGGGTAAAACGCATGGTTTGATCAAGTGGGTTGGATGGTGCAGTAGCGATGCAGTAAGCAAAGTCCAAAGAGAAAATACTCAAGTGGAAACCAGCACCAAGAGTAACGTAGCGGCGATTGCCTTTGTAGAAGTTCTCGTGGCTATAACCTACGCGACCAAAGAATTGGCGGTTGTAGCTATACTCAAGACCTACACCCCATTGTACCTCTTGGAACTCCTCGAGTGAAGAAGATACTTGTTTGCCATTTTCTGCAATATAACCTGGTGCATCAGCAAATGACTGGAACCAACCTGCGGTAGAACTTATGGCAGAATACTCTTCTTGTGAGTAGCGATGTGTGGTTTGATCTGTAGCTTTGTTGGAATAGTAGGTTGGTACCAACATCTTGTTGCACTCTACAGTAGCCATGAGGCGGTTGTAGTTGTCGAATGGCACTTCGTAGCTTACACCCAAGCGCATATTGGCAGGGATGAAGTTAGAAACATAGTCATCGTAGGTCATCTTACCACCGAGGTTGCTGAGGTTGAAACCTAATCCGAAATAGCTCTCACCCATAGGCAAAGAGATAGGTTGTTTGTAGTAGAGAGACACGTCAGCAGCCATAGTCCATGCAGGGTGCATTTCTTGTGAAGCACCACTCACTGAAGCATTGACGCCATTGTTGAGGTCGCTATACAAAAAGCGCAAAGCTACAGCCATACTTACATATTCATGTAACTTGCGTGAGTAAGCTACATCAATCGCCCACTCGTTAGGATGTGCCTCTTGGAATGCTGTACCAGAATAATCAACCAATTGTACTGCACCCATTGAGAAATAGGTAAAACTACCTGAGATAGTACCTGCCATATCGCCCATGTTGTAGTAACCTGCGATGTATGCTAAGTCGATATCACTTACAAGTTTGGTCAACCAAGGGGTGTAGTTGGCAGTTATACCACCCTTGCTATCCATGAATGCATATTTAGCAGGGTTCCAGTGCTGTGAGTTGAGGTCAGCATTGGTGGCTACACCGACATCACCCATACCAGCAGCGCGTCCGTCAGGTGCGATGCTAAGCGATGGCATAGCGGTGATTACTGGATTGGTTGCCAAAATAGGCAACGATAAGATAGAAAATGTGAGAATTGAAAAAAATGTTTTTTTCATTGTTGTAATTATTAATTTTTATTATTGTTAATTTACTTTGTTGTTGAATCTTTTTTGTACGCTTATTTAGATTTGTTTCATAGGCAATTATTTCGATACAATGATTTTACCCGCTTTCGACACGTAGTTGGAAGTGGTAGTTTTTATATTTACTTGATATACATATATGCCTCCATTAATGCCCAACTCGCTGATATTCCATCTGATTCCATCTACGCCTCGTTGTGCGTGGGTATGAATCATACGTCCACTGAGGTCATATAGATTGATGGTAGTTTCGATGATCTCATCTGGTTGGTCATGGTCAATATGGAAAATCAAATCGTCTGATGGCCCAACTGGATTAGGGTAGGTGATGACCTTCTGAATTTGTGGGTCTTGCCCTTTGACTACTTGGAAATTAAGCATGGCAGTAGAACTATTGTTGAGCAAATCCCATGCGCGGAAAGTCAATGTGTGTGCTCCCTCTTCCATTTCTGGCATCTTGTAGCTGACTTGACCTTGTTGGTAACTATTGTTGCTGGCGATAAAATAGTCATTCAACACATAAGTATGTTTAGGATTTCCGTCCACAATCATCAATAGGTCATGACCAATACCAGTACCTACAGTGTTGATACCATTCTCGTCGTAGATGTTGGCATAGAAATGTGGGAATTCGTAGGTGGTACCTCCGTCTTGGAACTCGGGCGAGTTGATGTACATGTGGATATCAGGGCCGATGGTATCTTGAATTTCAACACTGCTACTACCGCCAATGACAAAGTCTTCGAAGTGTCCAATACCCTCTTCTTTGGCTTCGGTGTCGTATGCGTAGTAAGTGATACGACCATTGCCGTAATTGTATCGAATATCTTTGGGTACCATAAACGTAAATTCGAATAAGCCATCAACAACGGTTGTTTGACCAGAGAATAACGTATTAGGATAGTCGTTGTAAGTTATTTTTACTTTAAGTGACTCATTTGTTTCATCGTTATCACGAGTCGTGATCTCTTGCATCTTATCATAGATGGTGATATCAACTTGACCATTAAACCAGGTCGCTGTATCGTGATCAGGTGTTTCAATATATCCTTTGATTGTTTGTACACTGAGCGCATGGAGGGTATCAATATCAGTAATGGTCTTGACTTGATAATCCGTAGGATACTTCAAACGCAAAGCAGGGTCAGCCAATAGTATGTATGCCATTTTGTTAGCATCGCGACCAGTCATATTCTTCGCGACGCGGGTTGCTTCGCCTAACGTCATATGATAGTTGAATGCATCCTTATGCCCGAATAATGTGTCGCATAGATTACGATTGAAGATTGTGTTCTGCGTTGCATATACGGTACGGCATGCAGATAGTGTACCAATGGCACCGCCATTAGGATTCAATACTGCTTCTTCACCTGCAGAAGTGATACCTGCATCAAAGTGTGAGAAACTACATGTTGCCAAAAACCAAAATCCTTGATTGATATTCTTCATGTTTTGAATATCCTTCATGGTCATAAACAACTCGTTGGTAATATTGTTGTATCCTCCATGCCCCGAATAGTTCATGAAAAGCATGCCTTTGTTAAGCAAATTATCAAATTGATTTTTTGCCAATGGATAGCTTTCGCCAGCGGCACTTACTTCCTGGGTGTATGCATCAAGATAAATTTTATTGACAACAAAGTCAAGGTTTTCTAATCGCATTTTTTCGGCACCCGATTCAGCTGTCTGTACGTGCAAACCATGATCTCCATCATCAGCAAAGAAACATATTTGGGTTTTCCACTTACCTAATACTTGATTGTCCATGTAGGTGCAAATCTTATCTACCACTTGGTCGGCTTCGTCCAATGTCTTTACTGGCAGACGACCTACACCGATGTTCATTTGGGCACGAGTCTCGTTGAAGATACCTTTATTATCTATTCCTGCATTATCCAACAAAAATCCGCAGTAATCGTCTGTACCATATGCTTGTGTCTCTATGGTAGAGTTCTTAGCTTGGAATGTTAACAATTTGTTTTCACCAGAACGAACTAAGATTTTTCTATTATCAAAGGTTCCATCTCCGAGTAATAGCAAACTTTTTGGTTGGGCTGTAACCACACCTTTGGCTTTGTCATAAAGCATCTTCATCAACCATCGATAAGCAGTCACGTCAGGTGTTCCTGAAGAAAATTCATTATATACTTGTTCGTCAGTTACTACTGCCCATGTCAATTGATCAATCTCCTCATGCTTCTGAGCCAAACGTGTAGCTGGCTCTACAAAATCTTTCGGACAGATGATTACATAATCAATATTTGACAACGCATGCAAGTTTTGATTTTCGACTTTGCCGATGAGCGTTGGTATTTTCCAATTGTTGGCATTTGCCACATTGACGGCTACATACTTCTCTGCCGTTGTGTTACTTCCCACCCAAGATAGTGTGTTATTATCTACAGCGGTTGGTATTTGTTCGATATTAACACCATCCGTTACGCGCCAAATCTGGGTTTGATTGTTTGCATTGGTCATATGAAAACGTATACCCTTTGACGTCCCGAGTAGGGTAGTGTTGCTAATAGATAGCGCGTTATCTTGCATAGTCAACTTGCAAGGTATGTTGATTTCTACGTAATTCAAATATACTTTTGCACCAGCAGCTCGACCACTGAAAGACAATTGTACTGTTTGGGTGGAATTGTTTTGTGCATTGGTCTCTATCCATACAGAATCTTGTTCTGCCTTGGTATAATAATCCGAAACATTGATTGCAGGTATTATGCAATTTGCTTTTTGTCCTGCAAGATTGACGGTAAGTGTTGTTGGTTCGCTCGTGATACCTGCCAAGTCGATATAGCAGTGTGTCTTGATATCTGTACGCACATTAGGCGAAGTAAAGTTGAGGGTAAGAGTTTTGTTGTTTGCATTCAACATTTCCCCATAAAATTCACGTCCACCACCACTTACTCCTGTCAAATCAATCAAGTTCACTTCATCTTTTTCGTGCACTTGATAATTGGTGTACCAATCCACATCAATCACATCAGACATATCACCGTTGAATGCCTCAGACATGTTGATCAGACGCTGCTCACCCGCATTGTCACTCAAGAAGTAATACCCATAATGGCTGTAAGGGTGCTGTGTGTGGCGCCATCTACCTTGCTTGTCAGAAGTCCAAGTGACAGGACCTTGCGCATAAAACAGCACATAATCACCTGCATTGAACACACCATCTGCTCCTTTGTGCATGTAGAATGCTACTGAAGGCAGGTCATCCCAATGGTGAAGCGTAAAGTTTTCGGACAACATACCACCACCATAACCCAGTATTCGGAGTTGTGCTGGTTTCAATCCCCATGACTCCAGTGTTTCGTAGGTCAGGATATGGACACCAGTCTCACTTACGCGAATCTTCACGAAGTTGCCTTCGCGTAGCACAGAAGCATCTGTGTATGTGTGCATACCTGCCCAAACAGAGCAAGCGAATATCAGTATAGTTAATAGGCACGTTATTCGTTTCATATTATTTGATTTTGCAGTATAATATTTCCTCATTGTTTTGCTCTACGCAGATTACTTCTTCTTTTTCCAGTCGGCGAGCAGCTACTTTGCGGTCAATCACGATCATATCGCCTTGACGTATTGTCATGATCTTGCTTACTTCTGCGATGGCAGTGTCTATATCTACTACCAAATCGCCGTATGGATTATCTTCTACCTCAAGCCAACTGCCTAATGGTAATGAGCCATCAAAGCCAAAAGCGCGTGTCCAGTCTCCTTTTTTTAGATAATCTGCTGCATATAGATTCAATCCCATTGCCACGGCATCGTAGTATCGATGCGCAAAACGTGTCCCAATATGCTTGCCCATACGGCTGACACGCAATACCACACAGGGGGTCATGCGTATATCTTGACTCCAATCGGGAATGAAAAATGGTTTGCGATTCACCAATAGCGATGAATCGCCTTTCAATACCATCTTCACTTCTCCATCTATTTCGCTAAAGCAGATAATCTTCATTTTGCCTGCAAAGTTACAAAAAATCTCGCACGCGCGCAAGCGTTAGCGCAATTTTTTCTCGCATTCTTAATAATGGGTATCTTTTTCCGTTACTTAGCACGGATAAAGATTTGCACTGGGCTACCATTAAAATCCCACCATTCACGCAGTTTGTTCTCCAAGAAGCGGCGATAAGGCTCCTTTACGTATTGTGGCAAGTTGGCGAAGAACACAAATGTAGGTATCTGTGTGTTAGGCAATTGTGTACAATATTTGATTTTGATATACTTACCCTTGGTTGCTGGTGGTGGATAGTTCTCGATCAATGGCAAGAAGCGTTCGTTGAGTTGCGCGGTAGCCACTTTGCGTTGCTTGTTCTCATACACATGCAAAGCGGTCTCCATCACCTTGAAAATACGCTGTTTAGTCAATGCTGACGTGAAGATGATAGGGAAATCTTTGAATGGCGCGATACGCTCACGGATAGCGTTCTCATAGCCCTTGATATCGGCTGTGGTCTTGCTTTCGATCAGATCCCATTTGTTGACACAGACGACCAAACCTTTCTTGTTCTTTTGAATCAGTTGGTAGATGTTCAAGTCTTGTGCTTCAATGCCACGTGTAGCATCAATCATCAAGATACACACATCAGCGTTCTCAATGGCACGAATACTGCGCACTACTGAATAATACTCCAGATCCTCGTTTACCTTGGCTTTCTTGCGGATACCTGCGGTGTCCACGAGGTAGAAGTCTTTGCCGAACTTGTTGTAGCGTGTGTAGATGCTATCGCGTGTGGTACCAGGTATGTTGGTCACGATGGTGCGCTCTTCGCCGATAAAAGCATTCAAGATACTACTCTTACCTGCATTTGGACGACCTACGATAGCGAAGCGTGGTAGCTCCTCCAGGTCTTCGCCTGCTACGGTATCCTTGAAGCGGCTGCAAATCTCGTCCAAGAGGTCGCCTGTACCCAGACCATTCTCTGCGGACAAGATATATGGTTCGCCCAAACCGAGTTTGTAGAATTCTGGGGCACCATATTGCTGATCAAACTGATCCACTTTGTTCACTGCCAACACAGTCTCTTTCTTGGCTTGACGGAGTAGGTGAGCCACCTCCATGTCAAACTGTGTTACACCCGCATTCACATCCACCACCAAGAGAATGACATCTGCCTCTTTGATCGCGAGGTTTACTTGACGGTTGATCTCGCTCTCGAAGGTGTCGTCGGAATTGACTACCCATCCGCCTGTATCAATGACGGAAAACTCTTTGCCACACCACTCGCTCTTGCCATATTGACGGTCGCGGGTTGTGCCTGCTGCATCATTCACTATCGCTCGACGGGTTTTGGTCAAGCGGTTAAAAAGGGTCGATTTCCCTACGTTGGGACGTCCCACTATCGCTAAAATATTTGCCATAGTATTCTTGCCTTTAAACTTTAAACTATAATCTTTTAACTAATTAATTGCAATTACATTCTCCGCCACAGTCATCGCAGCTACCTTTGCATCCGCCACAACCGCCTCCGCAACCGCGGTGGTGTAGGGCTTTGAGTTCGCCTTCGGTAACTTCGCGAATATTCAACACCTTACCTACAAAGTGCAAGTTCTCGCCTGCCAATGGGTGGTTGAGGTCGATGGTCACGTTGTCGGCGGTGATCTCTGCTATCTGTGCGTTGATGATTTGTCCGTCCACGGTGTTCATTGGTACGATAGCGCCTACATATACGCGCTCGCTGTCGAATTCGCCATCACCGTTGTAAAACATCTTTTTATCCAAGGTCAATACGCCCTCATCGTCGTACTCGCCGTAGGCATCTTGGCATGCGATGCGGAAGTCAAATGCTTCGCCCTCTGCCAATCCTTCCATTTGTTGCTCAAAGGCAGGCAACATCATGCCTTCGCCGTGGCAATACACCAATGGAGCTTCAGCCGTAGCTTTCTCCATCAATTCTTCTTGTCCATTCTCGCCATCCACGTACAAGTCGTACTCTAGCGTTACTACTTTCTTTGCTTCAATTTTCATATTTTCTTAACTTTTTAACTCTAAACTCTAAACTCTAAACTCTAAACAGTAGCGAAGCGTTCACTAAACTCTAAACAGTAGCGCCGCGTTCACTAAACACAAAACTACCACCAATTAATCCGTTTGCCAGTGGCATCTGCGCTGCTCTTATCATACTTCAAGTCAGCCAACATGCTTGCGTTGACACCGATGTGGAAGGTATAGCTCTTATACGGACCAAAAGGCACAAAGCTTGCGCTCATGCTCCAGCAGTGCAAATCGCGGCTAACGTTGATGCTGGTATAGGACATCTTCTTGGCATTCACATCGTAGCTGAGTGAGGTGCTTGCTTTCCAACCGCTACCCAAACCAATCGAGGCAGAGAAACTTAGGTTGTGGCGGAACTCCATCTTGTAGTAATTACGCTTCTCGTCCCATTCATTGCCTGCACCATATCGCAAACTATACGACACACTCAAACTCCACGGAATCTTGGCAAACAGATAACCATCATCGGTGACTTCATCTTTCTTCTTCGGTTTTTTCTCTGTAGGCTTTTCTGGCTCAATGATTTCTCCTGTGAGTGGGTCAATGGTAGGTTCAGCTAATACCTCTTCCTGCTCGGGTTCTTCATCTTTTTTATTATCACGGTTAAACCATCGTTTCACCACATCGTTATTGAACGTGTAGCTGAAGCTGGTGCTGGTACCCAAGAAGTGTGGGAAGCGACCGTGATTCCAGTACAACTCGTTGCAACGCACGTGGCTGCCGCTGGCAGTAGTGGTGTACATATATGGGTCGAACTGTCCGCTGAGGTTGATGGTGTAGTTCACTTTCGGTATCTTAATACGCAAGTTCACTGAGAAGTTCTGCCAGTTCATGGAGTCTGCGATGAAGTTGTATCCACCGCTGATACTCAAGTTGTCGATGATGCTATATACCTTGTATGGCTCTTTGCCAGTGGTGTCTTTGTCGTTGCGCAGTTTCATCTCCAAGTTGTTGCCCAGCGAGAAGCCCAATGTGGCTGCTGCACCGCGGCTGGGTGCTTCCTTGAAGCGCGAATAGTGTACTACTTCATAGATTGGCAGGCCGTTCTCGTCTAGTTTAGGTACGATATTACCTGCTGCATCGCGTGTAGTAATCAGTCGGTCGTAGCTGCCATGGAAGCCACCGTAGCGTTTTGCCCAGTAGTCTTGCCCAAAGTCAGGGTGGTAACTGAAGCTTACAGATGGTGTCATGACATGGCGGAAACGGTCCACCTTATCGCCAAACCATTTGCGGAATGGGATGTAGAATCCGTATAACTTGGTGGACATGCTCACGCTGGCATTGAAGTCATAGACGTTGTAGAAGCCCATCACGGTGTCCTTCTGCACTTGGTTGAGTTCTTCGTTCCAACTCTGATCTACACGCGAGAAGAACATGCGGTCGGTAAAGTTGATGCTAGGTGTGATGCTCAAATATTTGAATGCCATGAACGATGCCGATGAGCTCAAGGTGTGCTTCAGTCGGTTGTCCCAGTCTTTGACGAAGTTGGATTTGAAGAAATAGTCCTCCTTACAGGTGATGGAGTTGGTGAAACTACCGTTGTACTGCAAGCTAATCTTCTCGTACCATTTCTCTTTGCCTACGCGCACTTTGCGTTTGAATGGGTAGATACGGCTCATGCTGACGTTCAAGCTTGGTAGGCTGACGCTGAGTGTAGAGTCTTTGGTACGTTGTGTGAGGTTCATGCTGATACCGATGTTCCACGGACTATCAGGGAAGCGTTGCGTATAGCTGATACTACTGCTGGTGGTGTTCTCGGAGTTGGCTGCCACGTTGTAGTAGCTATTGATATTGCTGCGGTTGTAACCACTGGTCTTGAAGTTGACACTTGCCGAGAAGCTGTTGTATGGATTGGCTTTGCTGTCTTGGGTGTGCGACCATTGCACTTGTAAGTTCTTCGCCACATTGTATTCGGGCATGTCTTTCTCGCCTGTCACGTCCCAGCGGTAGTTGATGCTGAAGTTACCTCTAAACTTGTATCGCTTGAGGTATTGGCTTCTGGCTCTTACAGCCCATGTGCCTCGTGTGTAGATGTCGCCTGTTACTTCCAAGTCCATGTAGTCGTTGATAGCGAAGTAATAGCCGATACCTGATAGGTATAATCCGCGGGTATAGTCATCGCCAAAGTTAGGCATGATGAGTCCGCTGCTGTATTGATTGGTAAATGGGAAGAAACCGAATGGTATAGCCAATGGTAGCGGCACTTCTCCTACTACGAGGTATGCAGGTCCTGCTGCGATGTAGTCGCCTGGTTTGACTTTGGCTTTGGTTAGTCGCAGGTAGAAGTGTGGATGTTCGTGGTCATCGCATGTGGTGTATTTACCGCCAGCCATCATGAGTTGTCCATCGTCGAGTTTCTTGGTTTTGTCGGCGATGATGTATCCTTCACCTTGTTCGGTAACGGCATTACGGATGAAGCCTTTTTGTGTTTTGAGGTTGTAGATGATCTCGTCAGTCTCGTAGCTGTCGTTGCCTTCTGAGAAGACAGGTTTGCCGATCCATTCGTTTTCGATGGTGTCATATACGCCTTGTGCGTGCAAGGTGCTGCTGTCCATGCTCACTCGGATATACTCGGCAGTCAATCCCATGGTTTTGTATTTCAGGTCGCCACTGCCGTAGATGTGTGCAATGCCTTTGCCTGTGATGATCATCGAGTCGTTGGAGGTGTATTCAATACGTGCATCGATGGCCTGTTTTCTTGCTGTTGGTGCGGGTAGGGTGTCAGTCGGCAGTTGAGCGTAGTTACTTGAGAGTGTGTCCTGGATAGTGGTCTGTGCTACCATTGGATGCGCCAACAGTAGCATTGAGATTACTATGAACAGGTGTTTGATTTTCATCTGACTTCCATACAATTTTATACGCATATACGCGCGCACTTGCACAAAAAAGCGTGCAAAGGTACAAAAAAAAATGCACAAATACAAGAAAAATCGCAGAAAGTTTACTTTTAGCGCGGTTTTTCTTGTATTTGGGCTGCGTAGGGTGGCAGTAGCTTCGAGGTGGGATTGCCCAAATGGGCAATGTCGGTGCCCTCGAAGGTACAACCATGCCACTCTACGTAAGGACGAAGTCCGCATCGGCTGCGTAGAGCGGCAGTCTATACGACAAGCGCATTCTGCCGACGTTATTCCCACGGATTATTGTTATTCCCACGGATTTCACTGATTTGCACTGATCTTCTTTGCTATCCGTGTTAATCCGTGAGATCAGTGGGAATGTAAAAGTGTTATTAAATCCCTTTCATTCCGGTTCTTATTCAAATTTCGTGCAATGTTTTTCGTTCAAATACATTTTAATCTCCAGCAGTTTGATGCTTGCCCTTCCGTACATTGTACGCTTTAATGCTTTAAGTTTATTGACATACCCTTCGACTATTCCGTTAGAG
>JAFYSB010000079.1 GCA_017546705.1 Paludibacteraceae bacterium | reverse complement strand
TCTCTAACGGAATAGTCGAAGGGTATGTCAATAAACTTAAAGCATTAAAGCGTACAATGTACGGAAGGGCAAGCATCAAACTGCTGGAGATTAAAATGTATTTGAACGAAAAACATTGCACGAAATTTGAATAAGAACCGAAAGATAGGTAAAAATTAAGAATTATGAATTGGAAATTGAGGTACAAAAATGATAGAAAACTAAATATAGGAATAGAAAAAAATATATTTTTTTTGCAGAATGAGAAAAAAGTAGTATCTTTGCAGTCGATTTGTAGCGACAAATGCCAGAGATACTATTGCACTACATATGGCAGAAGCGCATTTGGTCGGGTTTTCCACAATCAACAATTGAAGGGAAGCCTATTGAAGTTGTGTCCGTAGGGCAACACAATATCCACGCAGGACCCGACTTTAGCAATGCGCATATCCGCATTGACGGACAGGATTGGGTGGGAAATATTGAGATACATGTGCACTCGGCAGATTGGTACAAGCACAAGCACCACACCAACATGGCGTATGACAACACAATCCTGCATGTGGTAGCAAAAGCAGATAGAGAGGTGCGCAATTCGCAAGGAGAACTAATCCCTCAATGCGAACTGAAATACCCGCACCAAAGGGATTATCTCAGCGAGCTATTCCAGCATGGCACATTAGAGAACATCCCATGCGCCCAACAATTGCTGCAAGACCCCACCCTATTAACTCAGGATTGGAAAAGGCTATTATTGGAAAAACGTTTAGAATGCAAGTATCAATCTATCAAGCAGTTGCTCGACATCACACAGCAGAGCTGGGTACATGCATTTTATATCACATTGGCGCATAATTTTGGTTTTCATACCAATGGAATGCCCTTTGAAGCATTGGCATTGGCCACCCCACTCTCCTGCCTGCAAAAGCATAGGAATAGTCTCTTTCAGCTCACGGCTATCCTACTGGGGCAAGCGGGGTTGTTGGAGCCAAGAGCAAGGAACAAAGAACAAGGAGCAAGGAGCCAGGAGCAAGGATTATGGGAGGAGTACTGCTTCCTACAAAAGAAGTTCTCGCTCACTCCAATTGATGGTCGAATGTGGAAAAAGGCGAGAATGCGCCCGCAAGGTGCTCCCGAAGTTCGCATTAGACAATTTGCGCACTTGATCTATCAGTCCGAGTTTCTATTCGCTCAGTTGATGGAAGCACAGACGACAGAAAAGATGGTCGAATTATTGAGTTTGCAATATGGCGACGAAGAGGTTTACACCCGCGTACAACGTCCGTTGCCGCTTGGCAAAAGTTCGATTGATATTTTGCTCATCAACACGGTGATACCGTACAAATATGCATACATGCAAAATAGGCAAGTAGATGTTGCGATCCAATGGCTCAATGCCATAAAAAAAGAGGACAATACCATCGTTCGTCAGTGGGCTATGCTCGGACAAACGATTCGTACCGCAGCCGATACACAGGCATTGATACACCTCTACCAGAACTACTGCCAACCACATCTATGCTTTAATTGCCATGTGGGGTATCAAGTGTTTGCACATAAACAATTGACGCTATTTTAATTGACAATGAACGTTCAAGTATTAAAATAAACTATATCACATCATGAAAAAAATCTTATTATCCATCCTCGTTGCAAGTAGCCTAATGGCTTGCTGCAACTGCGCGTGCGGCGACCGCAATGCCAATACGCAAAACCCTATTATGCCAATTGTGTATAATGGTGGTGAACAAGTAATCTATCTCACCGATTACCTGCCACAAGTAAGCAACTTCGACAACTTGGTATTCACCACAGAACCAAGTTACCAAGTACTCTCCGCAGAGAATGGATTGCTCACACTGGTTGGTGACCTCACCTTGTCCGTTCTCAGCGCAACAGACAAAGAGAGCGGCATCCAATACGACATTCCAGTTACCCCACAAGGCAATTATGAAGTAGGTTTGGTAACTAAATCATTCACCGACTCTACCATCACCATCGGTGTGCTCAACGACTACGAGCATCTCCAATTCCGTGTATTGTGGCAAGACACCCGTGCTACCGAGTACATCAACTACGAGCAATACGGTACGGAAGCAACACTGACCATCGAACCAGCATGGCGCGAGAGCAAAGGTCGTAGTTTCATCCGAGTATATGCGATGGGCGACGGCAAACGCCTCAACGACTTGCTCATCCCATTGGAGAATGGTAAAGTAGTCAGCGACGTTGCACAATTGACTCGTCACGACGACCAAGCACAAGTGCTCTACTCGCTCATGATTGACCGTTTCCACAATGGCAACAAAGCCAACGACTGGAAGATGAACAGCCCAGAAGTGTTAGATATCGTAGATTATCAAGGCGGTGACGTTGCAGGTATCACCAAGAAAATCAAAGAAGGATTCTTCAAAGAACTAGGTATTACTACTATCTGGATCTCCCCTATCACCCAAAACCCATGGGATGCATGGGGCATGAATAAGTTCCCTAATGGCAACAAGTATGACAGCACCAAGACCTATACCAAGTTCTCTGGTTATCACGGTTATTGGCCTATCTTCACCACGGAGGTAGAGAAACGCTTTACCACCGAGGAGGAATTGCATGAGATGTTGGATGTAGCGCACAAGAATGGCATCAACGTCATCCTTGACTATGTAGCCAACCATATGCACATCAATTCTCCTACTCTCCAAGCACACCCTGACTGGCATACCGATAGTATCTTGCCTGACGGACGTCGCAACTTCGAGCTTTGGGACGAAGCACGCCTCACCACATGGTTTGACGTACATATCCCTACCCTTGACCTTGAGCGTCCAGAGGTATGCTCTCCTATGACAGACTCTGCCCTCGTATGGCTCGATAAGTTCGCTTTCGACGGCTTCCGCCACGATGCTTGCAAGCATATCCCACTCAACTACTGGCGCGAATTGGGCGCAAAGATGAAGCAACGCTATCCAAACCGCCACATCTGGATGATTGGTGAAACATATGGCGACCCTTCATTGATTGGCTCCTATGTCAAGAGCGGTATGCTCAACTCGCAATTCGACTTCAACATCTACCACACCGCTATCGACGTGCTAGGCAAACCAAATCAATCGCTCCAAAAGATGCACGAGACAGTCATGCAATCACTGGCTGCGTATGGTTCGCACCACACCATGGGTAATATCTCAGGCAACCACGATAAGTGCCGCTTCATCTCGCTCGCAGGTGGTGCTGTCAGCTGGAATGAGAACGATAAGGCCGCTGGTTGGGAGCGCGAGATTGGCGTGACCGCAGACGGCAACCCAGAGAAAGAGGAGCAAGCATACAAAGCGGCTATGTTGCTTGAGGTCATCAACCTCACTATCCCTGGCGTACCATGTATCTACCAAGGTGATGAGTACGGCGAGGCTGGCGCCAACGACCCTGACAACCGCCATATGCTGAAATTCAATGGCCTCTCCGAGCGCCAACAACAATTCCGCAACGAAGTACAACAACTCGTGCAACTCCGTCGTAACTCCCTCCCACTCATATACGGCGAGTATATCCCTGTGACTGTGACAGATACCCTTTGGGTATTCGACCGCACATACATGGGCGAGACGGTACGCGTAAGCATCGATTTAGCTAACCTGGCATATTCAATCAACTAATCATTTATAAACAAACAAAACAATGAAAAAAATCATTCTTCTCGCACTAGGAGCATTGGCTATGATCTCCTGTGCAAAAAAGCCATGCTGCAACTTGGAACACCCATGCTACAGCTATGATGCTACTATCTACGAGCTCAACACCCGCCAACTCACAGAGGAAGGCACCTTCAAAGCTGCTGAGGCTGTATTGCCAGCACTGAAAGAGATTGGTGTGGACATCATTTGGATCATGCCTATCCAAAAAATTGGCGAATTAGAGCGCAAAGGCACCTTGGGTAGCTACTATGCGATCACCGACTACTGCCAATTCAACCCTGAGTTCGGTACCCGCGCTGACTTCGAGCATTTCCTCGCAGAGGCACACAAGTTGGGCTTGAAGGTTATCCTTGACTGGGTAGCTAACCACACCGCTCCAGATAGCGAGTGGACCAAGAACGACGGTTGGCACTACCGCGATAGCCTCGGCAACCTGATGGTACAATACGACTGGACCGACATCTCTAAACTCAACTACGACAACCAAGACATGCGTGCTGAGATGAAGAAAGCCATGCACTGGTGGATGGACACTATCGGTATCGATGGTTTCCGTTGCGACGTTGCTGGCGAGGTGCCTACCGACTTCTGGAACGACGCTATGGCTGAGCTTCGCGCTAAGCACCCTAACATGTTCACCCTCGCAGAGGACGAAGCTGAAGCACAAGACCTCACCGAGACTGCTTTTGACATGTACTATGGTTGGGAGCTTCACCACCTGATGAATGGTGTAGCACAAGGCAGCAAGACAGTGGAAGACCTCTGGGGTTATTTTGCAAAAGTAGATACCACTATCCGCAAAGAAGCTATCCGTATGAACTTCACCTCTAACCATGACGAGAACTCATGGAATGGTACTGAGTTCGAGCGCATGGGCGATGCTGCAAGTCTTTTCGCGGCATTCACATATATCGCTCCAGGTATGCCTATGATTTATACTGGCCAACCTAGCGGCAACCACCATCGTTTGGAGTTCTTCGAGAAGGACCTCATCGACCGTGTAGAGAACGCACCACAACACGAGATGTATAAGAAACTCAACGACTTGCGCGCAAACAACTTCGCTCTTTGGAGCAACGAGATAGGTGCTCCTATGCTTCGCCTTGCTGCAGACAATGACAAAGTGTTTGCATGCGTACGTAGTGCTGTTTGTCCTAAGAACAACAAAGAGAACACCGTAGTTGCTGTGATGAACATGTCTGGCGAGGAGCAAGTAGTAAACGTAACTGTTGACCAATATGCAGGCGAATACAACTGCCTCTGCGGCAAGACTATGACATTGGAGGCAACGCAAGAGTTGACCCTCAAACCTTGGCAACACATCATTTTAACCAAGTAACGCATAAGTGCCGTTATATAGAAGTAGGATGTCATGAGCAATGGCATCCTATTTTTTTTGCTTTGTAGTCTCTTTTCAATTACGCACTATTCATGCACAATAGACGGACAATACACGGACAATAAACGCACTATTCCGAACACATCTCTATTACAAAAATATCGAAGCTTTAACACTTCATTCTGTTAGCATCTTCAATAAAAAAACATTCTATTTTTATGTATCACATAAAATATTTCACATATACTTGCGTATATGAAAAAAAAGTAGTACCTTTGTAGCGTGGAATATTTTGGCTTAATATCAAACAAGATTGGCGTTGCTGAAAAGCAAGTGGCAGCCACCATCGCATTGCTCAATGAGAATGCGACTATACCTTTTATTGCTCGTTATCGTAAAGAGAAAACGGGTAGCTTGGATGAGGTGCAGATTGCTGCTATTGCTGATGAATATCATCGCATGTTAGAGATTGAGGACCGTAAATCCACCATCCTCAAAACGATAGAAGAGCAAGGCAAACTGACCTGCGAACTCAAAGCACGCATTGAGGGTACATGGGAGTTGACCGAGTTGGAGGATATCTATCTCCCATACAAGCCACACCGCAAGACACGCGCCGACATAGCGCGCGAGCAAGGATATGAGCCATTGGCCACTGCTATTTTTGAGCAAAGAACACCTCTCGAAAAGATCATTCAGAATTCAAAATTCTTATCTCACCAAGGTTCGAACGATAATTTCAAAATTCAAAATTCCGAAGAAGCATTGCAGGGTGCACGCGATATTATTGCAGAATGGATTAGCCAAGATGAGCAAGCGAGAAATAACATTCGTCGTGAGTTTAGCTATTCTGCTATGCTAACTACTAAAGTCGTTAAAGGCAAAGAAGCAGATGAAGATGCACAGAAATACCGCGACTATTTTGCTGTAAAAGAACCACTCAAGCGAATCAGTTCGCATCGCTTGTTGGCCATTCGCCGTGCCGAAGCAGAAGGATACATCCGCGTGGACATCTCACCAGATAGCGAGAAGGCACTCGACAAACTGGCTCGCCTCTTCCTTAAAACCCAAAGTGATACTACCTACCAAGTGGAGCTGGCCATGGAGGATAGTTATAAGCGATTGCTCAAACCATCGATAGAAACCGAGTTTGCTGCCCTGAGCAAGGAGAAAGCAGACGAAGAAGCAATACGCGTGTTTGCGCAGAATCTACGTCAGTTGCTCCTAGAGTCCCCTCTTGGACAAAAGCGTGTGCTAGCTCTCGACCCAGGTTTTCGAACTGGTTGCAAGACCGTCATACTATCAGCACAAGGCGATTTACTGCATCACACCGTGGTATTTGTCAATAACGTGGCTTCCACCAAGACCATACAACAACTCATCGCACAATACCAAATTGAAGCCATCGCGATTGGAAATGGTACGGCTTCGCGTGAGACCGAACAGATGGTAAAAGTGGCATTAGACACCATCGACTCTACACCATACCCTCTACACCATACACCCCAAGTGTTTGTGGTCAGCGAGAGTGGTGCCTCGGTGTACTCGGCTAGTAAGATTGCTCGTGAGGAATTCCCTGACGAGGACGTGACGGTGCGCGGAGCTGTGTCAATAGGTAGACGCTTGATGGACCCACTAGCGGAGTTGGTGAAGATTGACCCAAAGTCCATTGGTGTAGGACAATACCAGCACGATGTGAATCAGACGCGCCTCGGCGAAAGTCTGCAACTGACTGTAGAAAGCGTGGTAAACCACGTGGGCGTGGATGTAAACACTGCTAGCAAGCATATCCTAACATATATATCTGGTTTGGGGCCCGCTTTGGCACAAAACATCGTCAACTACCGCAGCGAGAATGGCGCATTTCCTAATCGCAAAGCGCTGCTTAAAGTGCCTAAGATGGGGGCCAAGACCTACGAACAAGCAGCAGGTTTCTTGCGCGTGACCAATTCAGACAATGTGCTTGACAACTCTGCAGTACACCCCGAGAGTTATGGCATTGTGGAGAAGATGGCAAAAGACTTGAAGTGCACTGTGAGCGACTTGATGAGCAATGCCGAATTACGCAAACAGATTGACCTACAACGCTATGTGACCGACAAGGTGGGGATGCCGACCTTACAAGATATCCTGCACGAATTGGAAAAGCCAAGCCGCGACCCTCGCGAGCAATTGGAAGAGTGGCATTTCGACGAGAGCGTGCATACCATAGACGACCTACAAATAGGAATGGTACTACCCGGCATTGTGACCAATATTGCCAATTTCGGAGCGTTCTGCGATATAGGAGTGCACAAGGATGGTTTGATACATATCTCTGAGATGGCTAATCGACGTATCAGCAATCCCAACGAAGTGGTAACACTACACCAGCATGTAATGGTCAAGGTTATTGATATTGACAAATCACGCGGACGAATACAATTGTCGTTAAAACAGGTTTAGTAACAAGTAAAACTAGCAAAAAAAATAATAAACATATGAAAAAGATTTTAATGATTGCAATGATGGTAGTAGCTGCCGTAGCATTGCACGCACAACTGCCAAACGTTAAATTGCAAGACATCAACGGTAATACCGTACAAACTGGTGCTATCAGCAACAACGGAAAACCTATCGTCATCTCATTCTTTGCAACTTGGTGCAAACCATGCTTACGCGAACTCAAAGCCATTCACGAGGTATATCCTGATTGGCAAGACGAGACAGGCGTAAAGATGTATATCGTGAGCATCGACCAAGCGCAAGACGCTAACAAAGTAAAACCTCTCGTTGATGGTTTTGGTTGGGAGTATGAGGTGTTGCTCGATCCTAACGGCGACTTCAAACGTGCGATGAACGTGCAAAATGTACCTCACGTATTTGTATTGGATGGCAAAGGCAAAATCGTCTATAACCACGCAGGTTATGTAGATGGCGGAGAACAAGATATTTATGACGCGTTATAAACTAATAGTATTGCTATGCTTGTTGCCCGCTATGTTGTGGGCACAAGACACCGTGATTGTTGTAGGTGGCATTCAGCACGAAGGCCTCTTCCCTACTGACATGAGCGAAGTGCCTCAACAACCTGATTGGACAAAAATCACACACCTAAGTAACACCTATTTGGATTTGGGAGTACGCTGGGAGCGTAATGGTTCAGAAGATCAGAAGTTCAGAGGATTAGAAGTAGTTACTCGTGCAGAACTCACCCAATGGCCTATGCTGGGTTACGACGCGAACTTCGGCGGACATGGTATCAGCCACTTGCACGTAGGTGCTAACTTCAATTGGGGAAAGATCACAGTAGGTGACGTGTATGGTCAGTTTGGTAGTGGAATGGTGCTGCGCCTATACGAAGATCGTGCACTAGGCGTGGATAATGCACTCCGAGGTGGAAAGATCGAAGCTACACCTTACAAAGGTATCCACCTTACCGCTTTGGGAGGTAAGCAACGCCGCTATTGGAACTGCTACGACGATGGCGCATGGGGTTGGAACTACAAACAAGACGCCGTATTGGGTGCCAATCTTGAGTTGGGATTACAAGAGTGGATTCCTGAGTTGCAAGAAGCGGGAGCAAATCTCACTATCGGTGGTAGTTATGTCAGCAAGTATCAAAAAGAGGATACTATCATCTTCAATACCATTATCCAACCAGAAGGTAAGTACGACTACTATTACAATCTACCAGAATGGGTAGGAGCTGGTAGTGTGCGCGCACAATTGCAAATGAAAGGTTGGAATGCATTGGTGGAGTATGCTTACAAAGCGAATGACCCTAGCGTATTGAACGACTATAGTTACGATCAAGGACAAGCCTTATTGATGTCACTCAGTTACTCACAAAAGGGACTAGCTGTTATCGCACAAGCTAAGCGTTCGGAGAATATGTCCTTCCGTTCCGATCGTGGACTCAACAATATGGCAGGAACCATCAACCACATGACTCCATTTGCCAATCAACATACCTATATGCTCACTTCGCTCTATCCATATGGCACACACAAGACGGCTAGCGAATGGGCATTCCAAGGAGAAGTACGCTACACCTGGAAACGTGGAACAAAAATGGGTGGTAAGTATGGAACGACCCTCAAACTCAATGCTTCACATATCCGTGGTACAACTGACACCTGGTTTGGTATGAGCGAAACACCATACTACACCGACATCAATCTTGAATTGAACAAGAAACTTACTAAAGAGTGGTATATCGGTGCTATGGCTATGTATCAAACATACAACAAGCAAGTTATAGAGGGGCATGGCGATTTGATTCACGCTGGTATAGGCGTTGTAGAAGCTAAGTATGCCATGAATAAAAAGGTACAAATGCGCGCGGAACTACAATATATGTACACTAAGCAAGACGAAGGTCAATGGATAGCTGCATTGTATGAGTTGAGTCTCTTCCGCCAATTAGTGCTCTCTGGCCAATGGATGTATAATATCGGCTACGCACACGAGGCAACCAATGAGCACTACTACACCGTAGCTGCGACCTACACCCATGGCGCACACCGCGTGATGGCAGGTTATACCAAGACCAGAAGTGGATTCAACTGCTCGGGCGGTGTATGTCGTTATGTGCCTAGACAAGAAGGTGTATCATTGACCTATAATTTCACATGGTAGTTCTAGTAATTAAGAATTTTGAATTAAGAATTATGAAATCGAATATACAAATAATTCTTTGCTCCTTACTCTTGGTTCTTGGCTCGCTGTTTACGGCCTGCGAAGTTATCCCTGCAGGCGAGCATGACAAAGTAATCTTTACTCCAGCTGACCCAACTGCCGTTAAGCGAACATCGTTGCTTATTGAATATTCAGGATGGATGTGTGTTAATTGCCCTACTGCAGCAGAAGAGGCACACCGACTGAAGGAACAATATGGAGAGAACCTTGTGGTAGTGGTCATGCACCCAGAGAGCAATCCTAATACCCGTCACAACAACAAACCTGCCCTCAATTATACTTGTCCAGAGGCCGATAGTATTTATCTAATGATGGGCGGAACTAATACAACCCCATTTCCTACTGGAAATGTGAATATGGTCAAGGATGCTACAAAAGGCTACTTCTGTGACTATGAAACATGGGGCACCCTAGTGAGCCAAGCATATGCGGCTTCAAAACCTGTTCTTTTGGCAGCGGAAGCATCAATGATTGATATAGATCTCGCCTTCGTTGCGGTGGACATCACCAATCTTAGCGACCAAAGCATAGATGCCACTCTACAGGTATGGCTCACAGAAGACTCTGTCATAGGAAGTCAAAAGAAACCTTCGGGTACCGACAAAAACTATGCACACAATCACTTGATGCGTGCTAGCATATCACCACTTTGGGGAGAAAAAGTAGCTATTGATGCACATTCAACCCATCAAGTCACTTACGAATATACTCTACCCGAGAAGGTCGTAAAAGAAAACTGCAATATTGTGTCACTCGTCACTATAAACGGCGAAGTGGTACAAGCTAAAGAAACAAGAATCATTATTGAATAACAACAAAATAAATACTATAACAATGAAAAAGATTTTTACAACTATTTTTGTGCTAAGCGCAGCACTGAGCATGCAAGCTGCATTGCACTTGACAACTGAGAAATGGGTGGAAGATGATCAAGTTTCTACTGAGATCACCGAAAGCACGACCATTATCGTAAATGAGTACGAATGGGATGAAGACCTCGAAGAGGCGACTATGGGCGTTACTGGTCAATTGTACTCTGATGAGTCACCAAACATTACCGTCACCATTACCCGCCAAAACACAGGTATCCTTGACCAATTTTGTGCAGGCGGAAGCTGCATATATGGCAATGAAGAACTGACACAAATATGCGAACTCACAATTGGTTCAATGCCAATGGAACGTCAATGGACCACACACTTGACTATTGCAGAGGCTAGCACTACGACCATTAGTTACTCTTTCAACGATGGTGTGAATCCTATGATTACATTAACCGTGAAATACTGCTATTTAACTTCTGCAGTAGAAAATGTAGTAGCACCACAATACAATGGCAAAATCTACAACCTCCTTGGTCAAGAGATGCCTGCTACAGAGCTCAGCGAGTTGCCAAAGGGTATCTATATCATCAACGGTAAGAAATACATCAAACAATAATATCAACTGTTTATTTTTTAAGGTATGAAAAAAATCTTTACAGTCCTTGTGTTGCTCTGCGCAACACTCGTAGCTTCGGCACAAGAGGTGCCAAGTTCATTCCCTCGTAAGTACCTCATCGAGCACTTTACGGGTGACGGTTGCGGTTATTGCCCTTACGGTATGTACAGCATTGTGGAGTATCGTGATTACCTCACCAACACTCCATGCATCTGGGTAAGCCACCACTATGGTTATAACAACGATGAGTACACTATCAGCGAGAGTAGCAAGATTGGTTCAGCATGTGGTGTGCAAGGTGCACCAAATATGGCTATGAACCGCACCAAAGTGATGGGTACAACTATTGCTTTCCACCCTGGTTATTTGGTAGAAGATGGCATGGCAGAAACTATTGCTAACAAGTGCGATACCGTAGCCGAGGCATCTGTGGTAATCGAGCATACTTACAACGCAGAGACACACGAACTCAATGTAACCGTTAGCGGACAAGTGGCTAACACAGAGGTAACCGAGTACCTCCTTACTGTACTCATCAAGGAGAATGGTTTAGTAGGCAAACAAGCTGACTACTATTGGTCATGGAAAACTTCTGGTTACAAGGAGTTTATGCACCCATGCGTAGCACGCGACGTGCTGAATGCTAGTCCATATGGTGACACCGTGAAAGTAGAGAACCAAGCATATAGCAAGACATTGAACTATACTATTCCTGAGAAATGGGTAGCAGAAAACTGCAACGTAGTAGCTTATATCACTCCACTCGCGAAGAAACCTATTATCAACGCAGAAGAGACTCCATTAGTAGCTGGTACTACTGGTGGTACTGAATACAAACCATTTGGTATTACCGAGAACCAAGCACCTACCAATGCTAGCAAACTTAGTTTCGATGCATTGGAGCTCAACAAAGTTGCTGATGACAAATTGGCTATTGAGTTGCTTGCTTCTAACTCTACCCGTTCTGACTTCTATGGGCCAATGAAGCTCGCTGTATATCTTGAGTTCAACACTACTGAGGATGTTCTTCCTGTTAATACATTGGAGTTTGCCGAAGGTAACGAGCTCAACACATTCTCTGCAGGTACAGTAGATCTTGTCACCCAAACTTGGACTGGTTCACGTATGTCATACTACTTGGCAGCTGATATGGAGCAGTTGTGTCACATTTGGCGTATCAAGAGCGGTAAATTGTTGGTTTATCCTGATGGAAGTTTCTACACAAGCGGAAAACTTGACAATGGTAAGAACTGGGCTATTACTTGCACAGCAAATCTACCTATAGAAACTGCTGTTGAGAACGTAGTATTCGACAAAGCACACGTTGAGAAACTTATGCGCAATGGTCAAATCGTGATCAATATTGATGGTGTTGAGTACGATGTTCAAGGCCGTGTAATCGAATAAGACGATTAAGCCTGAAACTAAAAAGAGGGTGTGTCAAAATGCTGACACACCCTCTTTTGTTATTAACCGCCTAACCAATCACTTCACTTGTGCTCCTTGAGCATTAAACACCTTACCATTGCGGATAATCATCAACTGACCACCGCGAACTACCTTGCGAGTATGCTCAGCTGACATTTGAGTATCTACCAAACCAGCACCAACTGGCGTACCATCATACACAATATGCACCTCTACGCCATAGGAGTT
>JAFYSB010000078.1 GCA_017546705.1 Paludibacteraceae bacterium | reverse complement strand
TTTTTCAAACGGAATAGTTGAAGGGTATGTCAACAAACTTAAAGCCTTAAAGCGCACAATGTACGGAAGAGCGAGCGTCAAACTACTTGAGATAAAAATGTACCTAACTGAAAAACATTGCACGAAATTTGAATAAGAACCTGTTTTTCCGCTGTCAATTACGTACCATATACGTAGGATATACGTAACATATACGTAAGATATACGTAGGATAATCGGGTTAATACCATAGGATCACCGAATCAATGCCCTACGTTATACCTGATATCAATACTATTTTGTCCAGTCATTCATCTACTGAAAAACATACCGTTTTTTATGAAAAACACCTCACTCCTTTATATTTACGCGTAGGCGTGTGCGAAAAATTTGCGCGTTCCAAAGATTTGTATTAATTTTGCACCGATTTTCGTGCTATATTGTATATTTTAAGTACTGTAAATCTTAAAAAACAACACAAAATCTTAATAAACGGAATATTAACTAAAACATTTTATAGGATGAGAAAAATTTTTACTAATTTTCTGTTGCTTGCAACTTTTTTTCTCGCAAGCACAAACCTAAACGCACAAACGTATAATGGAGGTGTATGGTATTCATTGTATGATGCAAGCGGATTTAGTTTGGTAACTACAGTTTCCTCATTTACTGGTGAACAAGCTTATAAAGATGTATTTGCACCAGTTGGAGGAAATTTGACCTTTGATTGGAAATATAGTGCTAGTGGACTTGGAGCATTGTCTAAAAAACATAATACCTATATTTACGAATCTTCTGATGGTGGCACTAACTATTCCGACTCAAAAGGTTCTGTCTCTGGAACATCGAGCGGTCAAGGAAATGTATCCCTTTCGAAGAACATCAATAAAATTAAGTTTGACCGTCCTACTGGCAATACCAACACAGTTAATTATACGAATCTTAAACTTCCTCTTGCAAAGCATATCCTCATAGCAGATGATGGCTATGGCAAAAGCAGTGATAGCAAATCTTTCGGAAATGTCACAATAGGTGGTACATCTGAAGTTCAGACTGTCAACCTTCGTTCGTTCCTTACAAATGGTGATATTATTATCACAAGTGATAACTCTGCTTTCCGTATAGGTAATGCGGACAATACTAATGGTCAAATTTTTGCGGTTGGTGCAAACGCATGTGCTTCTACTAATGGTTCTGGTGTAGCTGGTGGTGGCAATTTAGGTGCTATCAGCAACTATGCTATTAAAATCTATTTCTGCCCTTCAGAAGCAAAAGATTATTCTGCTACTATCACGATTACTGATGGTACATCTACTGCTAAGATAGAAGTTTCTGGTATAGGAACCAAAAAAGATCAGTCTATCAATTGGAAAGCCGACTACGAAACCGAAATCAAACTGCCTGTTGGTAAGTCTATAGAAGATGCAGCAACCGCTACAAGCGGCAACACAGTAACTTATACTTCAGCAGACGAGAGCATTGTCGCAATCATTAATAATGGTGCTGCTTTCAAGGCATTAAAAGAAGGTACTACCACCATCACCGCTACTCAAGCAGGTGATGCAGAGTGGAACGCTGTGTCTGATACCAAAACAGTGACCGTAACAAATAAGAAAATTCAATCGATTGTTTGGTTAGACAACCTCACTCGTCTCAAAGTTGGTGATAATCCTATGACCTTAAGCGCTGCAGTACAACTTCTTGTAGATGCAGAAACGGGCGAAAAAGAAGACTCTCCAGAGCGTACTGCTTTGCTTGCATACGCGAGCGCGAATGATAGTGTGGTATCAGTTTCTGACAATGTGCTCACAATCGTAGGTGAGGGAGAAACCACTCTTACGGCTTCTGTGGAGGGTGACGAAAACTTTGAAGCAGCTTCTGTGACGGTGCCTGTAAAAGTACGTGTTCCTTCTGCTGGTTGCGAAGATATCCTTCTTGTAGATCAACCTGTTGAGATAGAATTCTTCGCAATGAATAAAAATGAGATTGTTAAGGATGCTATTGCCATCAATACTTCTGCTGGTGTTCCTAATAAGCTTACATTCTTGCACAAAGGAGGATATTATAAAGCGCCTATAATCAATACCCAACACTATAGTGGTTCTATCAAAGCGCAGCAATCCACCGATGGAGGCAACCAATGGTCAGATATAGCGGGTAGCTCTGTAGCTCCTACGCTAGATACATACAATGAATTGACCGTTCAACTGGATGAAAATGCTACCCATATCCGTTTTGTTCGTCCAAAAGATGGTGAGGGCTATCACTATGTGAGTGGTGTTGTTGTTACCCCAGCACAATATCTAAAAGCATCTGTGGCTAGTATCACAGAGAATTCCATCGTAGGTGATCATTTAGTAAAAGAAATGGTTATCAATTATGCTAACGTAAAAGACGAAGTGCTCATCAACCATAGCAATGAAGATATCAAACTTTCTACCGAAGGACTTGGTAATGAATGTGGTGGTTTTGGTTCTGCAACCCTTACTATCACTATCAACCCACAAGAAATCGGTACTATCACCGATGAAATTATCATCTCTGATGCTGTTAGTGGCATGAAAGTTACTATCCCTGTGAACATTACTGTCAAACGCAATAACCAAACTATCATTTGGGAGCAAGAACTAAAGAATCTCTATACTACAGATGTAGTGACTCTCAATGCTACTGCTAATACAGCGATTCATTATACATCTTCTGACTCTACCATTGCTTATGTAGAAAATAATACGCTTATTATCAACAAGCATGGTCAAGTGACTATCAATGCTGTTGCTGTACAAAGCGAGAAGTACGAGCAAGCAATACTTGCCAAGGATATTACAATCAACGCTGTTCAGCCAATTGTCAATACATGGCCTACTGTTGGGCCTATCGCTTATGCTCAAGCACTCACAACCGACATGCTCGTAGGCGGCGAAGCTGAGGTAGAGGGTTACTTCGATTGGAATACCGAACGCAATCAAACACTCGTTCCTGGTACCCACGACCTCGCAGTACGTTTCGTACCAACCAATACAAATTATTATGCACCAGTAGATGGTACTGTGGCTGTAACTATCAACAAATCATCACAAAAGATAGTTTGGAACGATAGTTTTGAGAATATCACTGTTACCGAATCTGTTGTTTTGACCGCATACGCTAAAACGCTTGTAGAATACGTGGTTTCGGATGAGAATTTGGCGTATGTTACCGATAACAACGTACTTTATTTCCTACGCGGAGGAGAGATCCAAGTTACTGCTTATGCGAAAGAAGACGACTACTATCTCGCTGATACCCTTGTAAGAGATCTTACCATCTTGCCAGGTTATCCAACCATCGTGACTTATCCTACTGCATCCCCAATCTCTTATGGCCAGTTGTTAGGTGAGTCAGTACTCTCAGGCGGAGAAGCAAGTGTATCTGGTTCATTCGCATGGGTGGACCCTGCAGCTGAATTGGAAGCAGGTGAATGTCATCAAAATGTATTATTCACTCCAGATGATCAAGTGTCTTATAAGCCTGTGGAGATTCCTGTCATTGTAGTCGTAAATCCTATTGCTCAAACCATCACATGGGAATTGAATACCATCGAAGTACGCCAAGGACAATCACTTCAACTCAGTGCAACAGCGTCTAGCGACTTACCTGTAACCTATGCAGTGGATAACACTGCGTTGGCTAAAGTGGAAAATAATACCTTCTATGCTTTAGAGGTAGGAGAGGTTATTGTTACGGCTAATCAAAATGGTTCTTACATTGATGAAGATGGTGTTGAACATACCAACTATACGCCTGCAGAGCCTGTGTCGTACACCATCACCATCGTTCCACAGCAAAGTCCACAAACCATCGTATGGAATGACAATCTAGATACTATCAAAACAACCGACAATATCACACTATCTGCTATAGCAGAGACACCTATTCATTACCTTTCTTCTGACTCTACAATTGCGTACGTGGAGGCTGATAAATTAATCATCAAGCGTTTTGGTACACTCACTATCACAGCTGTTGCACAACAAACTGAAGATTACGACCAAGCTATCCTCGAAAAAGAAGTGAATATCGTTGCTGCTACTCCAAATATCATTGCATGGCCAACAGTGCAACCTATGACTTATGGCAAAAAACTGAACGTAACTATGCTCGTTGGTGGTCAGGCAGATGTAGATGGCTATTTTGAGTGGAATACCGACCTTTCTCAAGAACTTGTTCCAGGTACCTATCAATTAGGTGTACGCTTTGTTCCTGCTAACCAAGACATCTACGCTCAAGTACTTGACTCCGTAGAGGTAATCGTCAATAAGGCACCTCAAACCATTACTTGGGATAACAATTTTGACAATGTGTTGGTTTCTGACACCATTGTATTGAATGCTTCTGCAGAAACTACAATCACTTACGAAGTATCAGACAGCGAGGTGGCTACTCTCGAGGGCACTCTCCTCTATTTCCATCGTGGTGGAACTATCAATGTGACAGCTTATGCTGAGGAGAGCGAACTCTATCTTGCTGATACATTGGTACGCGAATTAATTGTTACTCCTGGCAAACCAATTATCTATAAATGGCCAACTGCTTCTGACATCACTTATGGTCAGTTATTAGGAGAATCGAGCCTTACTGGTGGTGAAGCAAGTACCGATGGTATTTTCGAGTGGGTAGACGCTAACGAGAAATTCGAGGTGGGAGTATTTCCAGCACTCGTTCGCTTTACGCCAGACGATCTATCATCATTTGATATCGTTGAAAATCAAATTGAGATACATGTTACTCCTGCACATCAGACCATTGAATGGGAATTGACTGATTTTGTGATGGAGGTAGGCGATACACTTCATCTGACTGCAGTTGCAACCAGTGGTTTAGAAGTTACCTATACACTTGATAACGAAGAATTCGCAGAGATTAGCGGCAATATCCTCATAGGCTTGCAAGTAGGTATGGTTACCATTACAGCTTCTCAAAGCGGAGTATATGTAGATGAGTTCGGCGATGAGTATGCCAACTATCTCGCAGCAGAATCTATATCACAAACCATCACCATTGTAGCAAAAGATATCAACACAGGTGCTGATATGATTTTCAACGAGGTACAAGCTACCAAGGTCATCCGTGATGGTCGTCTCTACATCATTCGCAACGGTCATATCTACAACGCCAATGGTCAAGTGATAGAGTGAAACTATATCATGTGAAAAGCATTCTGCCATAGAATGTGCTTCACATAATATAGTAATCATCATAAACAAAAAAGTTCGGCAACTGCCGAACTTTTTTTATATGGGAGTATTCATCTTAGATACTCAGCACTTGCATCGCTGCCCACTTGTCATCATTCACATCCTTCTTTTGCTTGATAGCTTTGCTCAGTGGCACATATACGATTTCATCTTCTTGCAATCCTACCATAACATTGCGTTGATCGTCCAGTAGTGCTTGTACCGCAGCAATACCCATACGAGAAGCTAATATACGATCGCTGGCTGTAGGCGAACCACCGCGTTGCAAGTGACCTAAGATAGTTACGCGCGAACTAAACTCAGGGTGCGCCTCTTCCATCATCTTAGCAACTGCTTGTGCACCACCTTCAATAGCATGTTCTTGCACCAGCACAATACTGCTGTTCTTGCTCTTGCGTTTGCCTTGACCAATGGCCTCTTCAATCTGCTCAATGATTGTAGCACGCTCTGGAATGATAGCAGCTTCAGCACCTGCTGCAATGGCCGCATTCAGAGTCAAGAAACCTGCATCACGTCCCATCACTTCCACTAGGAATACACGCTCGTGGCTAGTTGCGGTATCACGCAGAATATCCACACAATTCATAATCGTATTAAGCGCAGTATCGTAGCCAATAGTAGCATCTGTACCCCATAGGTCATTATCAATCGTGCCAGGGATACCAATCACAGGAATATTAAATTCTTGTGCAAAAAGACGACCACCCGTAAAAGACCCATCACCACCAATTACAATAAGCGCCTCAATACCTTCACGTTGGATCGTATCATAAGCTTGTTGACGACCCTCCTTCGTGGTAAACTCAGGGCAGCGAGCTGATTTAATAATGGTACCTCCGCGTTGAATAATACCACTCACATCTTGGGTAGTAAACTCCTTTACTTCGCCGTCTATGAGTCCCTTATAACCACGATAGATGGCTTTGACTTTGATATTGTTAGAAATCGCAGCGCGTGTCACCGCACGCAATGCTGCATTCATACCTGGTGCATCACCTCCAGAGGTGAGAACACCAATTGTTTTAGGTCTGTATTCCATATTTCTTTTCCTTTAAACGCTAAACTATAGGCGCTTTGCGCCGTTCTCTAAACTACATCGAATCTGCTCCATCAGCCATTTTGGAGTGGATGTCGCACCACAAATACCAACTCGCTCGGCTGCATGACATTGTTGCAATATCTCTAAAGTGATATCATCCGTACTGCTAACAAAAAGTGTGCAACTATTGACTTCCAAACAATTATTAAATAATACTTTGGCATTGGAAGATTTCTTTCCTCCTACAAAAATCACCACATCATTACTCCGAGCGAAGTCTTGCAAACGCTTGACGCGGTTGGCTACATTGCGACAAATAGTGTTGTGATATTCAAATACCGCAGTATCCTGACTTTCGACTCCCGACTCTAAATTCTTGACCGCTGTCCTTCTCCTCTTTATTTCTTCCACAATCGCCTCAAATTCCTCTACGCTCTTAGTCGTCTGCGAAAAGAGATAGATTGGACAAGTGAAATTCAGCTTGCTAATATCATTGATAGATTCAATGACGATGGCAGTATTATTAGTTTGACCTTCAAGACCAATCACTTCCGCATGCCCTTTTTTACCAAAGATGACAATCTGAGCACCTGTGTTCTTGCCATGTAGAGTTTGGTAAGTTTCGCGAATGCGTTTTTGCAAGTGCAATACCACTGGACACGAGGCATCAATAATCTTGATATTATTGCGCTTAGCAATATGATATGTAGATGGTGGCTCACCGTGTGCACGTAGCAGCACGCGGACATTATGCAAGGTGCGGAGATCATCATAGTCGATAGTTTCTAAACCCAACTTATCCAATCGCTCTACCTCTTGTCCATTATGTACAATATCCCCAAGGCAGAAGAGTTGCCCCTTTTGCAATTCGCGTTCGGCAGTCTCAATCGCAGTAGTCACACCAAAGCAAAATCCCGAATTCTCATCTATCGTAACCTTCATCCTTCGCCTTTAACCTTTAACCTCTAACCTCTATAGCTCGCTTGCGAGCATCCCCTAAACAGTAGCGCAGCGTTCTCTAAACAAATGAATGATATGCTGCATTTGCTCTTCGCGAGTCATATAGCTATTGTCCACTACCACAGCATCATCTGCTTGACGCAAAGGGCTTTCCGCGCGATGAGTGTCGCGATAGTCGCGGTCATTGACATCCGCTAAGACTTCTTCCCAAATAGGTCTCTCTCCTTTGGCTTCTAATTCCTTAAAGCGGCGCTCTGCGCGCACTTCAGGCGAAGCTGTCAAGAATAATTTTAGTTCAGCATCTGGAAATACCACGGTACCAATATCTCTACCGTCCATCACAATACCTTTCTTTTCTCCCATGGCTTGTTGCTGAGCAACGAGAAAGGCGCGCACCTCTTTGATAGTCGATATTTGAGATGCAAGATTGCCAATCTCCAATGTGCGGATATACGCCTCTACATCCTCTCCGTTGAGTGTAACATGTTGCCCTTCAGGTGTTTGGATGAAATCTATGTGTATGTTCTTCAGTTGAGCCAGTAGGTCTGTGTATCCGGACTCTGGATTCGCGAGACCTAGACGCTGCACATACAGCGCCACTGCGCGATACATTGCACCTGTATCAACATAGGTGTAACCTGCATGTTTTGCAAGGGCTTTAGCGATAGTGGATTTTCCGCAAGAAGAATAGCCGTCAATGGCCACGATAATTTTATTATTCATATTTAGACCTAATTTCATAGCAGACTTTACTCCCTTCCCTTTAGGGAGGGGAGGTGGGTGGGCTGTATTATTTCAAGAAACTATTGATATCAGTAGACAGCGATACTTGATAGGTAAAGTTGCTTTTAGTGTATTGGCTCATGGCAAAACCAAGACGGAATTTGTAAATCTTCACACCAGCACCAAATGCAAAACCTGCCAAACTACGAATATTTGTAATGTTCATTTCCGATTGACGACGGTGATTGTAACTCACCGTAAGGTAGAACTTCTCGCTCTTGGGTACGATGTCAATGGCCCAAATCGTATGGCGGAAGAGCATATCGTACCACTTCACGTCTTCTCCAGCAGGGGCAATATCCCAGCACTGCAAATTATGCGCCGTCAGCGAGAAACGCAACGGAGCATGTGCCAAACGATAACTCAATCCCAATTCCAAATTGAGCGGAAGCATCTCAGTATGTTGACCATAATCCTCCTCATAAAACGCCTTGAGCTGCCAACCGATATTGCGGAGAGTCAGACCCATTTGGAATGTACTATCTGCAGTTTGAAAATGTCCACCCACATCAGCACCTAACGCAAAACTAGTGTAGCGCTCGTATACACTGAAAATAGGTTTAAGCGTTGCACCTACACGAAACATCGGGCCTAACTGTCTAGCATACATCACATTGACACAAATATCTTTGGCAGTAAAGGTTGTGCCAAGCAAATTGCCTAACTCATCGGCATATGCCATTTGACCATAGTCAAGATAGTGAACTCCTGCTGCAAAATAGTTCTCCTTGTAGTTGTGTCCGTACATGGCACTTCCGAACATCGTCCCCGCGAGATAGTAGGCATAGTTGAGTTGCAACACCTTATCGGTATGTGCCGTCAATAGGGCAGGGTTTGCAAAAGCCATACTAATGTCATCATCAGCAATAGATACATTCTCGCCACCCAATGCATTTAGGCGCGAAGATGCAGGCAAATTCAAGAAGTGAAATACACTACTTCCCGCACCCTTTATTTGTGCCTCCATAGGCAAATTTAGGGTGACCAGTGCTAGCAGTATGTAGATATATCGTTGCTTCATTGATACAATAATGTCCAAACTATTTCAAATTACAAAAGTACTGCTTTTTTTACAAACCTGCAAATTTTCACGACATATAGTGTGCATTTTAAACATATTTTATATTCTACAGCAGTTTTTGTGGGTAAAATTTGCTTATGCAAAATATATTTCGTACCTTTGCACGTTGATTGGTGTGCCATGCACTTTTGCAGCATTTAAACATTTCAACAAGCACCTCTGGTGCCTGAAACACTGAAGCATTAAAACAATAATCATAATTAAAAACAACAAAAATCAAAAACTTATGTGGTTAAAAGATTCATCTATTGGCCGTAAATTGGTGATGAGTATCACCGGTTTGGCTTTGGTGCTCTTCCTTTTGTCCCACGGTGCGATGAACCTCGCACTTGTGTTCTCGGAGGAGGCCTACAACGTGATTTGCTCTATCTTGGGAGCAAACTGGTATGCATTGATCGCAACCTTGGGCTTGGGCTTCTTGGTAGTGGTTCACTTTGCATACGCACTCTATCTAACTATTCAAAACCGTATGGCTCGTGGAAAAGACCGCTATGCTGTTACCGCTAAGCGCGAAGGCGTTGAGTGGGAGTCTGAGAACATGCTCGTTCTTGGTTTTGTAGTTATCGGTTTCATCGTGCTCCACTTGGCTAACCTTTGGTTCAAGATGCAATTCACCGAGATCATGCACATCCTTGGTTTCCATGATTTTGCAGTTAGCGAGTTCGCTCCAACCGATGGTGCTGGCCTCGTTAAGGCATTGTTCACCACTCCAGTTTGGGGTCAAGTGTACTGCGTGCTCTACCTCGCTTGGTTGGTTGCACTCTGGTTCCACCTCCGTCATGGTGTATGGTCTGCTCTCCACACTATGGGCTTCAACAACCTCAAATGGATGAAGCGCGTTAAGTGCATCGGCACAGTTGTAGCTACTCTCGTAGCAGGTCTCTTCGCTGTAGTAGTTCTCTACTACCTCGGCGTTGGTATCGGCATGCTCTGCGCATAAAACAAGTGCCTGCGGCACGTTGTATGTCCTGCGGACGTTACATATCTTCGATGTTGTTATGTTGTATGTGCCTTGGCACGTTATCAATATTGGTAACACAAATAACTAAACAACGCGGCATAGCCGCATGTAACGCAAAGCAAAAAACGTGAGCCGATAGGCGAACCTATAACAAATTTTGACAAAAATTTTCAAAACATATGGCAACAAAAAAAGAAACTGCGCAGGTAATCACTCCTGAAATGGCGAAGATTCCTGCTGGTCCATTGGAGAAAAAATGGACTAACTACAAAGACCATCAGAAGTTGGTCAACCCTGCCAACAAGCGTCGTCTTGACG
>JAFYSB010000077.1 GCA_017546705.1 Paludibacteraceae bacterium | reverse complement strand
CGCAAGAAAGACTTGGGTATGATCGCTACCACTTATGGTTATGTATATGTAGCACAAATCGCTATGGGTGCTGACCAAGCTCAAACCCTCAAGGCTATCCGCGAGGCAGAGGCTTATCCAGGTCCATCATTGGTGATTGCTTACGCTCCATGTATCAACCACGGTTTGAAGGCAGGTATGGGTAAATCTCAAGCTGAGGAGGCTAAGGCTGTTGAGTGCGGTTACTGGCACTTGTGGCGCTACAACCCAGCACTTGAGGCAGAGGGTAAGAACCCATTCTCACTTGACTCTAAGGAGCCACAATGGGATAAGTTCCAAGACTACTTGAAGGGTGAGGTTCGCTTCGCCAGTGTGATGAAGCAATACCCAACCGAGGCAGCCGAGCTCTTCGCTGCCGCTCAAGAGAACGCTCAATGGCGCTACCGCTCATACCTCCGTATGCTCAGCACTAACTGGACCAACGAGGAATAATCCTTAACGACCTTAAAGTCCCTAAAGTCCTTAAGGTCCTTACAATACCAAAAGAGCCATCCATTCGGGTGGCTCTTTTGGTATCCCGCCTTTAACCTCTAACCTATCGCCTTTGGGGGGCTTTAGCGTTATGTATGCGTTTTATTAAGATTCCCTCCCCTCGTACCTTTCTGTATTCTTTCTTTTGCAAAAAAATGCTCATTTTTTTGCGTATATACATTTTTTGTATTACCTTTGCAAGCAAATTGAAAAAGGAATGCTATTATTCTAGATTATGTTCTTAATTCAAAATACCTTAGTCAGTTTAGATGTCCTGGAGAAGGACTTCTGTTGTGATTTGGATAAGTGTCGTGGATGTTGCTGTATCGAGGGGGATGCAGGCGCTCCGCTTACCGACGAAGAGGAGGAGAAAATACGCGAGATACTGCCGATTATTCTCCCCGATATGACCAAAGAAGCAAGAGCCGTGGTAGAAGCACAAGGACTATCATACCTTGACCCATCGGGAGAGAAGGTGACCTCTATCGTCAATGACAAAGACTGCGTCTTTGCGCGTACCGATCACAACGGTTGGTGTTATTGTCTCATAGAAAAAGCATACAACGCGGGCAAGATAGATTTCAAGAAACCAATATCATGCCATCTCTATCCCATTCGCCTCAATAAGGTAGGCGATATGATTGGGGTGGAGTACCACCGTTGGGATATATGTCATTGCGCGCGTGTGCTAGGTAAGAAACTGCATCTTCCTATCTATCAATTCCTAAAGGAACCACTTATCCGTCGTTTTGGACAAGAGTGGTATGATGAACTATCGTTAGTCGCTTCTGAATGGAAAAAACAATGCGCGCAGAAATAATCACTATAGGCGACGAACTGCTGATAGGGCAAGTGGTAGATACCAACTCTGCTTGGATGGCACAGCGGCTTAATGAGGCGGGGATTGAACTCTACCAAATCACATCTGTGCACGATGACCGAGAACATATACTGAAGGCATTAGACGAAGCATTCTCTCGTGCCGATATTGTCCTGACTACTGGTGGCTTGGGGCCCACAAAAGATGATATCACCAAGCACGTTATGTGTGAGTATTTCGGGACTACCTTAGTGGAAGACTCTCGCGTGCGTGAGCATATACACGAGTTGTATAAGGAGCGTCCTGATGTACTCAATCGCTTGACTGCCACACAATGGCTTGTCCCCGAGAGTGCGAAGATTTTGACCAATAGAGTAGGTAGTGCACCGATTATGGTTTTCCAAAAAGAAATTGATTATCAGCCCAAAACACTCATTGCAATGCCTGGTGTACCACATGAGATGAAGATTGCGATGACAGAGCAGGTGATGCCTTTTCTAAAAGAAAAAATCATTAAGAAACAAGGGGAAATTATTCATCGCACCTGGATGCTCTATGGTATAGCAGAGTCCACCTTGGCTATTCTGATTGAAGACTGGGAGAATGCTTTACCTACAACCATGCACTTGGCATACTTGCCCAAAGATGGCATCATTCGCTTGCGATTGAGTACGTATGGAGAAGCAAGCAACGAAGAAATAGAAATGCAATTAGCTGCTCTCAAACCATTAATAGCAGACTATCTGATTGCTACCGAAGACCTACCTCTTGAAACGATTTTAGGCAATCTGCTCAAAGAGCGCCAGCAAACCATTGCCACCGCAGAGAGTTGTACAGGAGGACGTCTGGCTGCTGTCCTGAATGCGCAATCGGGATCATCGGCATATTACATGGGTTCGGTAGTGGCATACGACAATACAATCAAAGAGCAAGTGCTCGGTGTAGCGCATGACACCTTGATGGAGTGGGGGGCTGTCAGCGAACAGACGGTTCGAGAGATGGCTGAAGGTCTACGCGCACTAATGAACACGGATTATGCAATTGCTACATCAGGTATAGCTGGTCCAACAGGCGGAACACCAGACAAGCCAGTAGGTACAGTGTGGATAGCGTGGGCGATGCCAGAGGGTACAATAGCCAAATGTTTTCATTTTGGCGTAGCCCGCGAGCGTGAACAAATCACCCAGCGTGCAGTCACGGAAGCGTTGGTAGGACTGATCAAATCACTAAACACTAAACACTAAACAGTAGCCCGCAGGGCGTTCACTAAACACCAAATATGGAATACATACGAGAATTATTTTTAACTCCTTCAGTCACGCAATCTATTGTGTTGCTCACACTGACTGTGTGCCTTGGTCTGTGGGCAGGAGAGCACTTGCGCATTAAGAACTTCTCGTTGGGTATCACATGGATACTATTTATTGGAATCATCCTTTCTTCTTTTGGCATCTCCATTGATCCGCAAGTCAGCCATTTTGCAAAGAATTTTGGATTGATATTGTTTGTCTATTCCATTGGTTTACAGGTGGGACCATCCTTCGCTCCCTTTGGCAAAAATGGCTTGCGATTGAATCTCCTAGCAGTTAGTATTGTACTATTAGGCTGTGGCATAACCATCGCATTGCATTATCTCACAGGCATCGAGATGACTACCATGGCTGGTATTATGTCGGGTGCGGTAATGAATACGCCATCCTTGGGTGCCGTGCAGCAGACAGCTGCAGATTTGTTCGGTGAGGTATCACCCGATATTGCTATGGGTTATGCATTGGCATATCCTTTGAGTATAGTCGGCTTGATACTCTCCTTTGAGTTGATTCGTTTTTGTTGTCGTGTTAACTTGCGTCAAGAAGATGAGAAGTTACGCCAAGAGCATGTGTCGGATGATGATCCAATCTGTGTGGATATTCGTTTGATGATAGATCATTCAATCACACTGAAGGAACTGCATGACCTTTGCCCCGTAGATAAGATGTTAGTCAGCCGCGTAACGCATGAGGATGGACGAGATGAATTGGTAGATGCGACTACGGTGTTATATCCTAATGATGTGATTCGCATCGTGAGTGATAAGCGCCATGAGAAGGATTTACAAGTCTTAGGTGAGATGACTCATTATGGCTTTCGTGGTCGTGAGCGCTCCGACCACTTGATTTCTCGCCGTGTGGTAGTCACTCGCACGGAGTGCAATGGTAAGCGTCTTAGCAGTTTTGATGTCCGCCATCGCTATCATGCCACCATCACACGTATCAATCGTGCGGGTGTAGAGTTGTTGGCAACTCCAGATTTCGTATTGCAACTGGGCGACCGTATCATGGTGGTGGGCGATAAGGAAGATGTGCGCCATGTGGCGGAGATGTTTGGTAATGAGCTCAAGCGTTTGGATTTGCCCAATCTGATGCCAATCTTCTTCGGTATCTTCTTGGGTGTGTTGCTGGGGTCTTTGCCAATAGCGATACCAGGCATGAACCAGTCCTTCAAGTTGGGTTTGGCAGGTGGCTCGCTGATTGTGGCGTTGCTGATTGGTCGCTTCGGCCCATATTACAGTATGGTGACTTTTGCCACGACGAGTGCCAATATGATGTTGCGTCAGGTGGGTTTGACGTTGTTTTTGGCTGCGGTGGGTTTGAGTGTAGGTGATGGCTTCGTGAATACCATTTTGAATGGCGGCTATATGTGGGTGGTGTATGGTGTGTTGATTACCATGATACCGCTCGTAGTCGTAGGTTTGATTGCTTATAAGGGTATGAAAATCAACTTTTTTAAGGTGGTAGGTCTGCTGATAGGTGCTATGACAGGTGCCCCAGCATTAGGCTACGCTGAGAGTCTTTCCTCGCACAACGACCAAGCGTCGGTGGTATATGCTACGGTATATCCGTTGACCATGTTTTTGCGCGTGATGGGAGGGCAATTGCTCATATTATTCTTCTGCCACTAAACTGTAGTTTATAGTTTATCACTCAAAAGTACTTTTCTTAAGATTTCCTTCCCTTGTACCTTGTATATCTACTCCGTGTAAAAGACCAAAGACGGAATAATCGTTCGAGCCCATTGGGCGAGATAAGAACCTAGGATGGAAAAATCGTTCGAGCCAAATGCGAGATAAGAACCAAGGAACACCCAAAGAACTCCCAAACGCCAAAAGTGCTGTTTATTAAGATTGCGTCCGAACAAGGTTGTCTTGACTTCCTAAAATAGTTGACTCCCATCCTAAAAAGGTTGACTGGAGTCCTAAAATAGTTTCCCCATGTAGGGGTACAATTTGCGGTTCTATCCGCAATAATCTCCTGCCTTTAAACCTTAAACTTTCAACTTTCAACTAAAATATTTGCTCAATTCAAAATAATTCACTACCTTTGCAGTTGCAATGAGAGCGATGGGCAATATACTATATAATACAAGGTGTATAGGCAGCAAACAACTGCTACTTTATGTGTGTTCCTCTCTCTCTCT
>JAFYSB010000034.1 GCA_017546705.1 Paludibacteraceae bacterium | reverse complement strand
GAGGATAGTGTCAATACCTAAAGTGATCGCGCAGGTAGGCACTTGAGATGTGTTGCCAAACAAAGATTTAGCGTCCACTCGAGAATTGCCATCCATGATCACGAGGCGGGTGGAAGAGTTAGCTTGTGTACCTGGCTCGTTTACAGCGATGTTGCCCCATTGACCAATACCCAAAACTTGCAAATCAATGCCACCAGCCTCCACAATAGCTTTCTCGTATTCCTCGCAGAATGTGAATACTGTTTCTTTTGGAAGATCGCCAGGGAATGTGTGTACGTTTTCAGGGAGGATGTCTACCTGATCAAGCAGTTGGCTTTGAATTTGCGCCATGCTTCCGAGTGATAGGTCAGCGAGTGGGTAGAACTCGTAAGAACCGAATACTACTACGTTTTTGAAACTCAAGCCTTCTTCTTTGTGAAGACGAACGAGCTCTGCGAACAAGTCGCGCATTGAGCGACCAGAGGCCAAAGAAAGAACGGTTTTTTGACCGTTTGCTTCGCGGCGTGCGATCAGGGTTGCAATACGTGCTGCTACAGTAGCAATGCCCTCTTGAGGTTTTTCAACAATAGTTGTGTTTACATGCTCCATGCGGGTAACGCGTGATTGCTCATAAGCATCCGCAGGACGATACAATTTCTCTTCGATTTTGCTAAGAGAAATCATTTGGCTAAGATTATTTCTCATAATTCTTTATATGTTGTTTGTGATTTTACGCAATAATCCATACTAAATCGCTTGCAAAGTTACATCTATTTTTCAAATTATGCAAACGGTTGCGAAAAAAAAGTGAAATAAAATATTTTTATATGTTTTACAACATAAATTGCGCGCTACCTATTGCGCGTGTGAAAAAAAATATGTACCTTTGCAAGCTATTTGATGTGTAGTGGCTAATTTTGACGAAATAACAACTTAAATAAATTTAAAATTATGATTTTAATTGCAGATTCAGGCTCAACCAAGACTCATTGGTGCTTAATGGCGGCTAATGGTCATTGTAGCGAGTATTTTACAGATGGTATCAATCCTTTCCAACAAACATCTGACGCTATCAAGAACAGTGTGAATAATCAACTTCTTCCTAAAATGGCTGGTGAGATGTGGGCAGGTAAGATTACTGGCGTATATTTCTATGGCGCTGGTTGTACTCCAGAGAAGATTCCTGTGGTGGTGTATGCGTTGGAAGATATTTTCAAGGGTGCTAAGATTGAGGTTTACTCTGATATGGTAGGTGCTGCTTGTGGTTTGCTTGGTGAGGAGACTGGTGTGGCTTGTATTTTGGGTACAGGTGCTAACTCTTGCCTCTGGAATGGTAAGGAGATTGAGAAGAACGTTCCTGCTCTTGGTTTTATCCTTGGTGATGAGGGTAGTGGTGCTGTGCTTGGCAAACGCCTGGTGGCTGATCTCTTGAAGAACCAACTTAGCGATGAGCTCAAAGAGAAATTCTTGACTCAATATGGTATCACTGCTGCGGATGTGATTGAGAATGTATACCGCAAGCCTTTCCCTAATCGTTACTTGGCTTCATTGAGTAAGTTCTGCTCTGAAAATATGGATAACCCATTGATCGCACAGCTTGTATATGATCACTTCGATTACTTCGCTAAGCGTATTTTGCCTCAATATCCTGCTCTTCCAGTTGGATTTATTGGTTCTATCGCTTATTACTACCAAGATGTGTTGAAGAAGGTGTTGGCTGACAATGGCTTCCAAATGGGTAAGATTCTTCAAGGTCCTATGGAGGGCTTGAAGGAGTACCATAAGAAAGACGTAGTTCCTACAATGTAATAACCCTGTTCCCTCCTTGTCTTCTACGGGTTCTTTACGGGTTCATGACGGGTTATTACCGAGAGATCACCGAGAGAACACCGAGGGAAGAGAAATGAAAAATACTAATAAAAATATGGCTTTTACAAAAGTAACAGAACAAAGTTCATTACACGACAATCTTGATCAAAAATCAGTAGGTCAATTGCTCGTGGAGATGAATGAGGAAGACCAAAAGGTGGCTTTGGCTGTCAAGGAGTGTATTCCTCAAATTGAGAAACTCGTAGAAGGTATTGTCGAGCGCATGAAACAAGGCGGTCGTATCTTCTATATGGGTGCAGGTACTAGTGGACGTCTTGGTGTGTTGGATGCTAGTGAGATTCCTCCTACATTCGGTATGCCACCATCATTCGTGATTGGTCTTATCGCAGGTGGTGATCACGCGTTGCGTAACCCAGTTGAGAATGCGGAAGATGATCCTGAGAAGTCTTGGAAAGAGCTTTTGGATCATAATATTACTACACTTGATACTGTGGTAGGTATCGCGGCTTCAGGTACAACACCTTATGTAATAGGCGCGCTCGAGCGCGCACGCGAGTTCGGATGTTTGACAGCATCTGTTTCTTGTAACCCAGGTTCTCCTGTCGGTCAAGTAGCAGAGATCGCTATCGAGCCTTTGGTGGGTCCTGAGTTTGTGACTGGTTCTACTCGTCTTAAGTCAGGTACAGCGCAAAAACTCGTATGCAACATGATTACCACCATTACCATGATCAAAATGGGCCGCGTGAAGGGTAACAAGATGGTGAATATGCAACTATCTAATAAGAAGTTAGTTGATCGTGGTACACGCATGTTGGTGGATGAGCTTGGTTTGGAGTATGATAAGGCAAAAGACCTCTTGCTCTTGCATGGTAGTGTGAAGAAAGCAATGGATGCTTATCGTGAGAATAAATAACGAAAAATAATATTATAATATCTGATATTTATGAAGAAAATACTCTTTGTTCTGACCTGTTTGATGGTTTCGGCTGCTATGATGGCGAGCATAACCGTAACAGGTACAGTGATTTCTGCAGAGGACGGACTTCCTGTAATAGGTGCATCCGTTCTGGAGAAAGGAACATCAAATGGTACGATTACCGACTTTGATGGTATGTATGAACTGACAGTGGCAGACGATGCTGTGTTGGTGTATAGTTATGTGGGTTTAACCTCGCAAGAGTTGAAGGTTTCTGGCTCGGTGATGAATGTCACTCTCAAGGGTGATGCCATCGCGATGGAGGAAGTTGTGGTAACTGCAATGGGTGTGGTTCAAGAGAAGAAACGTTTGAACTTCGCGGTGCAAAACATCGGTGGTGACGCTTTGACAGAGAATAAGAGCGCTAACTTTGTTAATTCACTTCAGGGTAAGATCGCTGGTGTGTCTGTGACTAATGCGGGTGGTTCGCCTAACTCGGGTAGCCAAATTATTATTCGTGGTATTTCATCTGTCAATAATAGTCAAAGTAATGAGCCTTTGTTTATTCTCGATGGTATTGCTATCTCTGGTGGCGCTTCTGCGGCGGCGGATATCAACCCTAATGATATTGAGAATATTACTGTCCTCAAGGGTGCTGCAGCTGCTGCGCTTTACGGTCAAGATGCTGCTAACGGTGTCATTATGATTACTACTAAGCAAGGTGAAAAGGGTAAGATCAAAGTGCAAGCAAATGGTAGTTGGCAATGGGATCAAGCTACACGTTTGCCACAACTTCAACAAACATATGGCCCTGGTTCTCAAGGATTTTACAAGGATAAAACTTCTGGCGGTTGGGGACCTATGCTTAGTGAGAACGATGTGATCTATGATAACATTGGAAACTTCTTCAAGACAGGTTTCTACCACAAGTATGATTTTTCGGTTAATGGTGGTAGTGAGAAATTCCAAGCATATGCTTCTGCTAACTACTCTAATGCAGAAGGTATCATACCTGAAGATTATAAAACTCGTTTTGGTGCACTCATCAAGGCTTCTTTTACGCCTGCTGAATGGGTGACTTTCCAAATGGGTATTAATATTACCGACACTAAGTCTCGTTCTACTAGTGGTGTGAGCAGTGTATATGGCTGGCCAATTAATAATGATATTACTCAGTACAAACACGAGAATGGTTTGCCATCACACCGTTATTGGAGTGACACAGATAAAACTGGTTCTCCTCAAAGTCCGCTCTATAGCATTTATGAGGATGATGGTGTGGCTAAGAAAACTCGTAATGTGATTAATGGTAGTGTGACTTTCAAACCTATCAAGAATCTTCAAATTATTGGTCGCGTAAGTTATGATGTGAGCTATTCTTCTTCAGATAGCTATTCAGTACCTCGTTGGGATGATAGTAATGTTGTGACCGCTGTTAAATCACCAGATGGCGAACGTCCAGCTGACTTCTATACATTGGATGAAGAGACTAGAAAGAAGAATTATGCTGATTGGTGTAAATATGATCAATATCTTGAATGGAAATCATCTACTTCTGCAGATCAATACTTTGATTTGCTAGGTCTTACTGGTGGTTATATGCACCCAGACAACTATATTTTGACAAGCGATGATATTACCAATATGAGCAAATCTGCATTGGGTTCATATTCTGCTTCTTCTAGCCGTAGTCAACTCTTTACGGCAGGTGCAAATATCAGCTATAAGATAGAGTTGCCAAAAGACTTTTCTATAGATGTAATGGCTGGTACAGAATTGAAGATGTCAGAAGGATTCTCTATGTCCAACTATGGCGTAGATTTCATCGTTCCAGGTACTTATAGTTTGTCCAATACCAACCGTGAGTGGATGGAACTCTCAGATCGTACTTCTGGTCACTCAATTCGCCGTCGTTTTGGTTACTTTGGTGAGATTCGTGGTGATTACAAAGGTCTTGCATCCCTCTCAGTTACAGGTCGTTGGGACTGGTCTTCTACTATCAACAACAATCCATTCTTCTATCCTTCTGTAACTGGTGGTATCATCCTCTCTGAGTTGATCCCTGGTTTGAATGAAACAAAGAATAACTGGTTCTCCTATTGGAAGATCCGCGGTAATTACGCTGTTGTAGGTAAGGATGCTCCAGCTAACCTTTATGACCGTCGATTCAAGCAATTTGGTACTTATCCAGATGGTGGTTATGGTATTGATCCTACTATGTCTTCTGCATCACGTGATCTTGCTCCTGAGATGTCTTATTCATGGGAGGTGGGTACCGATCTCAAGTTCTTTGATAATAAAACACGCCTTGATGTGGCTTACTATTCAACTCGCGTGGACAACCAAATCGTGACTGTGCGTGTGTCTCCATCTTCTGGTTATATTCTTCAAACTCGCAACGAGGGTGAGATTCGCAACCACGGTGTAGAATTCACATTGGAACAAGATATTCTCAAACGTAAGAACATCAGTTGGACACTCGGTCTTAACTTTGGTCTCAATCGTGGTACCGTAGTAGGTCTCCCTGAAGATGTACACGAGATCACTGGTCCTCAATATGGTGATGTGTTTACTTCTGCTTACCTCGGTGGTTCTACTACCGCGCTTACAGGTAAAGATTATCAACGTAATGCTGCAGGACAAGTAATTGTAGATGAGAATGGTTATCCTAAAATCAATCCTAACAAAAACGAACTCATCGGTAACCGTGAAGCGAAATTCCAAGCTGGTTTGAATAGTACAATGAATATCTATGGCGTACAATTCTCATTCCTATTCGATGGACGCTATGGTGGTGATGTACTCAACGTTACAGGTCGTAACCTCATCTCAAGTGGTAACCATAATATCCTTGAGAAATACCGTGGTCGTCAAGTGGTATTCAACGGTGTGAAAGAAGTATTGGATACGGAAGGCAAAGTAGTGGATTATGCTAAGAATACTACACCAATCACGCTCAACCAAACTACTATTACCAACTACTTCTACAACGTATCTACTAACTTCATTGAGGACGGATCTTATCTTCGCTTGAGTTATGTAACTGTGGGCTATGATTTTGCTAAGTTGATGAAAAATCAAAAGGTATTGAAAGGGCTCAAGCTTAACTTTACATGTAACAACGTATTTATCCTAACTAAATATACAGGTTCTGATCCTGTCTGCAACGCATCTACAGGACAAGGTGGTACTGGCTCGGCAGGTATTGATAATAGTCCTATCCCAAGTACACGTAGTTACAACATCAGCCTCTCGGCTTCTTTCTAACCCTATAATATCTTAAGGAATATGAAAAAGTTATTTATTATATCAGCTCTTCTAGGAGCGATGCTCTTTACAAGTTGTGAGGATTTCTTGGATGTGAACTATACCAAGGACTCTCCTATCTCTACCTCAGTAGATCAAGTCTTGCCTGTGGCTACTTTCTATGCTTCGCAGATATGCTATGACCATGCTGAGTATGGTGTGTATCTTTGCCAAGCTCTTACAACCACTAGCAAAAGCCAAACTGGTTCTTATCCATATAGCCAAGGCTGGGAATTCCTCGGTGTAAACCGCCATCCAATGTGGCGTCGCCATTTCTATGACCTCGGTGCTAATATTCAAAAGATGAATGAATTGGCAGAAGCTAAAGGACAATACAATGCTATTCTCATAGGTCGTACCGTAATGCTTATGTCCACAATGCTTACTACAGATGCATTTGGTGATATGCCACTTTCAGAAGTATATAAAAGTAGTTCACCTCGTTATGATACTCAAGCAGAGGTGTACGAGTGGATGCACCAAGAGGTGAACGAATTGCTCAAGTTATATAAAGACCCTACATGGGTAAATGCTCCAACTAACTTACTTATTACCGACAAGATGGATCGTATCTATGCTGGTGATATGGCGAAGTGGGAAGGCCTTTGTAAAGCACTCAAAGCTCGTCTTTGGTTGCGTAAATTGCCTAACTGGGATAATAATGCTGCTGTTTGCCAAGAGATTATTCGTCTTGCGGATGATGCTCTTGCTTCTTTCGAAGAACCACGTTACTACTATCCAGGAGGTGTTACTGAGTCTAACTGTCCTTGGGGACCTTTCAAACCAATTATCAACTCGTGGGAGAGCCGTGCAAATCGTTTAGATCAATCTATACCTACTACCTTCTTCTTGCATGGTATCTTAGGTGGCATTGATGGTAGTTACGATGTAACACGTGGTTATGCGCTTGACCCTCGAGCTGCGCGTATTATGGAACCACGAGGCGCAAAAGCTTTATGGCACCTTGAAAGTAATGCAGGTGTAGGAGATATTGACCGCGATGGAAAAGACGATCCTATTTCTGCCTTCCCCGATTTGCTCTGTCAAAGTAAAGAGAGCAATCCTTATACCAAAAATATGGGTTACATTGCACTGATCACGAAAGAAGAATTGATGTTTATCAAAGCAGAGGCTCAGATGTGGGCTGGTGATGTTACTGGGGCTTATAATACTACAGTAGAGGCAACCAAATTGAATATGGAACGTTATGGTATAGTGGAGAATGAACTTAAAGATGAGTTCCCTGATAAGTACAATGGCTATGCTAAGGACCAATATATTCGTTTCTTCAATATCAAATTACCAGGTGCTAGTAAATTTACTATTGCTGACCTTATGCAACAAAAGTATGTAGCCATGTATCTACAAACAGAGCAATGGACCGACATGCGTCGTTACAACTATAGTTCTTCTACGAATGCTATTGCTTATGTGTTACCTGGTCAACAACCAGTATATGTGTATGACGTGAAGAATGTGCATAATGGTAAACCCGTTGTGTTTATGAGTGACTCAGTAAACTTTGTTGGTACGTATAAGTTACGTCGTCCATTCAACCTATACGAGGCGTACTGGTCTACTTCAGAGGATTATGTTGATGATCAAAAACTCACTCTTTCTCCTAATGCATGGGTAAACCGTCTCAATGCGGATACAGAAACAGAAACTAAGTATAATAAGAAAGAGTTGGACCGTATGGGGTACTATACTACCAATGCAGCAGGGGAAAAGATCTTGGATTATCGTATCCTCAAGAAACGTCTCATTTGGGCAAAGAAGAATCCTAACGCGGTACAATGTGCATATGATAATATCGAATGGATGTAATTATGATTAATGTGATTATAAATAAGGATAATATGAAAACAATATTCAAAACACTAGCACTTGGTCTTTTACTTATGACCGCCGTAGCATGTGAAAAACATGACCTATTCGATGAGGAGACAATTACGGGTGCGGTTGGACCAGAAGCAAAATGGGATATCGCAAGTAGCATGATTAAGTCGGGTGACGCTATGGAGTTTACGGCTCAGTATTACTCTACTGTTAGTGATAACTTCATTGACCACTCTGAGGTTTGGTACGAATTGTTTGAGAAAGAAGATAAAATGGTATCGGCATCGCTTATCAAGGCGTTCTCGTATAGTTATACTAGCAATGCTACTGCGCAAAAGCGTATGTTGCAAACCATTCAGTCATATCCTCATTCAGAAGATTTGTGGGATGATGCACTTCGTGCGTATGTCCTCACTGATAAATTCCCTGTAAGTTATACATTAGCACCTGTCACTTGGGTACAACCTAAGGATACCAATGCTTTTACAAAGAACTTGCATGCATATTTTGGAGAGAACTTTGCTGCTGAATTTAAACAAGGTTTGACTGCAAAGATGAATCCTTCTGAAGATGAGCGTCACTATGGTGCATACATGAATGTTCTTCAAGGCCTTGGACTCTTAACTGATACTTTCGTTACACCTAATGGAGATAAGATGCGTTATGTTGACTGGCTTACTGATTCTACATATAATGCTAATACTGCTTCTTGGAATAAGGGATTCAAACAAAATGATACCATTTGGAGCAAAGAGAATTTTGATACTATCGGTGTACAAATAGATTCAACAACTAAGAAAGTAAATATTGGTACCAATAGAAAACCAATCTTTATAGATTCTACATTCTACGATACTACCTACATTATCAAACCATGGTTTGAAAGTGCTACTTATGTATATCCACAGATTAAACATGCATTGGATAGTGTTTGGGAAAATCATGTCTCATTCTACGATTTGATTGAAGGTACTGAGGGCTTTGCTATTGAATACAAGCGTGAGTACTATATCAATGCAGAATTACGCGTCTATGATAAGAAAGGCTTTGATCCTAATAAGCATCAGGCCGGTGCATACACAGGAGGTACCTATAGTAAAACAGATGCGAAACAAGTTGCGATTAACTAATACGAACAAGACAAATATATCAATGATATGAAAACAAATATTTTTAAAACCCTATTGATCGCACTATTGCCTATCTGTGCGGTATCTTGTATAGACAATGTACCAGAGGAAGAAGTGCTTCCAAGAGATGCGGTTTCTTTTGATTATTACATCGATCAAGACGCAGAGCCGAAGTACTATTTGGATTACTATGTGGATTCATATATTACTTTTGTGAATACATCACCTGCAACCACTAAGGGCGAAATTCACTGGGATTTTGGTGAAAACTCAAAACTTGTAAATCCTGCAGAGCAAGGACAAGATACTATCCAATGTTATTATACTAAGGCTGGTACCTACAAGGTAAAACTGACCATAGGTGATTATAGCAAAGAGCAAGTTGTTATGATTGCGCCTATTAAACCTATTGTAACTATCAAAGTTACAGATCCTATTTGCGAAGTGCGCTCTTCTTTGGTTACGTTTGATGTGGAACTCCCTAACCCCCAAAACAAGCCTGCTACTTTCTCTTGGAGTTTCCCAGAAGACACCAAAAGTGCAGATGATGATGACTATCCTACCTACGTAGGTCAAGGTATAGAGGATTTGCCAGCACCAGTAAAATTCTCGCATGTGGGCTCACAACAAGTAGTGCTGAATGTGAAGTTAGGTGAGGAGGAACTAGAAACTACTACTTTGAATGTACAAGTGGGTTACAATGAACCCGTACCTACTCTCTACTATGCGGTGCAAGGTGGACGTATCATGGCATTAAAATTAGCGAATAAGACACAAGAGGAACTTGAAGGCATGAAGATTTATCCATTCGACTTAGGAGTGTCTTCTGGTCAACACCCATTCAATATCCTTTTCAAGGATTCTTCGCTCTATGTGTTGGATGCGGGTAAGCAATTCTATTATGTAAATGATGAACTAGGTGTATTAGGTGATGGTAAAATCTCTGTGGTATCTAAGGATGGTAAGAAAGTAGAAACTATGATTTCCAATGCTGGTCAAGCTGCATTTGATGACCCATTCTATGGATATATTGATGGCGACTATCTCTACTATGCTAACCGTAACACTGGTATCATGAAGGTGAAACTCACCGATCGCGATAAGATGTATAACATTAACGAGTATCCTTATTTCGTGCGCCACAACCATCTCCAATACTATGGTAATGGTCTTGCATATGGTGCGGTTAGCCGTAACTTTGCTAAGATCAATGGCGTATGGCACTGGTCTACTTGCCACACTGCTACTTCTACCTTCTGCTTCATGGATGATGATATTTTGAAAGATCCAGTTACTGCTGGTAACAAGGATTTGCTTCCAGAGGAGGGTAAAATCTGCGATGCGATTAAGATTGGTTCGTTCCATTATTCTCCTAAGCATGATAAAGTAGTATTCTGCGCTATGGAATTGACTGCTAACTGTGTGAGTGTATGTACTTATGCGGAATGGAAAGCCATGCAGTCTGGTGGTGACGTCAAGAAGAAAGCAATTACGTTTGAAGACAAGAATTTCGAGAGCAACTTGGATAACAACCTACCTGCTATAGAGGGTACAGGTGTAGAGTCTGTCGGTATTACTCAAATGGCTTACGACGATGTAAACGAGTGCGTTTATTTTGCTTATCGCAACAACGGTTCTAATACTTCCGATCGTCCTAATACGGGTATCTATTGCTACAACCTCGTTTCGGGTGAAGTTTCTTGCCTTATTGATGGCGTTGCAGCATACGGTGTAGCTGTAAATAATACTCCTTCTAAATTGTTCTAATGAAATTCATTCAAAAAATATCATTTCTTGCTTTGGGCTTGTGCATGGTGCTTGCGCTCCATGCACAGCCTAAGCGCGAGTTTCGTGCTTCATGGTTAACTACGGTATGGGCAATTGACTGGCCCAATCCGCATAGTCAAGCTACTGCTGCTGGGCAACAAAAGCAGCAGGACTACATGATTTCGCTCCTCAAATTGCATGAGAGAGCAAACCTTAATGCTGTTTTCTTCCAAGTGCGTGGCTTTGCGGATGCCATGTATAAATCGAAGTATGAACCATGGAGCCAGTATCTAACTGGTACACGTGGTGGTGAACCTACTTACGATCCGCTTCAACTCGTGATTGACTCTGCTCACGCGCGTGGCATTGAGGTACACGTGTGGCTCAATCCTTACCGTTATGCCTCTTCAGAGGCTACATATGGTACGGAGCATCCGCTGGATTATCATAATACGCATCCTGATTGGCTTGTCAATTGTGGTGGTATTACTATTCTTAATCCTTCATTGCCAGAAGTTCGTCAGCAGATTTGCAATGTAGTTGGAGATATCTTGGAGAACTATGATGTGGATGGTGTTATTTTTGACGACTATTTCCATCAGTCTGGTTATCAAAACTCGTACGATGATGCACAATATAATGCGTACAAAGATACCGCAGCTAACGTCATGTCACGTGCAGATTGGCGCCGCGCACAAAACAACCTTATGGTACGCATGGTCAATGATACCATAAAAGCGGTTAAGCCATGGGTGAAATTTGGTATAGGTCCTGCTGGTGTTGCAGGTAAGGCGAATACTTCTGCCCCTGTTTACGGAGTAGAACCTTGTCCTACACCTTCTTCCGATTGGCAGTATAATCAAATTTATGCAGATCCTCTTGCTTGGTACAATGAGAAGACTATTGATTATATGGCTCCTCAAATCTATTGGACTATAGACTCTTGGACTAACTACGACGTGATTTGCAAATGGTGGTCAGATATGGCTTGCCATTTCAATCGCCATATGTATGTTAGCCATAGTTTAAGTTCCATGGTGTCGGACAATGTGTCGTTGTCTAGCGGACAGTTCCACAAAGATGAGATTGGGGCACAAATTGAACTCAACCGTCTTTACGACCGCATGGATGCACCAGGCAGTTGCTGGTATGGTTTCAGTACGGGTATGACCACTAAAGATTATTTCAACTATATTGGAAATGATGTGAATACCAACGCGGCTGTGGTTCCGCATATGTCTTGGCTATCTACAAACGAGTGCCTCTATGTGAGCAATATCACCAAGTCGGGCGATAAACTCACTTGGAAAGCACCTAAAGAAAATCTTCGCTACGTAGTATACCAAATTCCTACATCTGAAGTCGGTAAACTAGGTGTAGCTCACTCAAGCAAATACCTTTTGGGTACTACTTATACCAACGAGTTTAATGTAAACAACAAGTTTGCTTTGGATGCTTCAACTCCTTCTGTGTATGCAGTAGCGGTACTTGACCGCTTTGGTAACGAGCATCCTGCGCGTACGATGGACAATACTTCTTGGGGCAAGTCGCCTGTGGCTAATGTCGTTTATCCTGCTGATAATACTCCAGCCCTCATGCCTTGCTATATGACATGGAATACTGTCAAGGAAGCTGACTCTTATTTTTTCCAGCTCTCAAAGTCTGCTGATTTTTCGGAGATTGACTACGAGTATGAGGTGGCGGATACAACCTTCTACCTCGGTAAGATTTACTGGCTTAAATCTGATGCCACGTACTATTGGCGCGTGCGTACACGTAGCATCAACAAGGAAGATTCCTTTACCAAAGTGCTTAGTTTTGATGGCTCTTATTTCCGTATGCAGTCTCCTGCAGAAGGCGATACTTGCGACTTTGTAACTCCTACTTTTATTTGTGATAGCGTTAATTATTCCAATGTACAATATACATTTGAACTTGCGTCTGATTCCAAATTTGATGAAGCATCCTTGTTGCATGTAGGTACATCTGCTACGCCACGTTATACTTTGCCATTCGATCTTTTGGCTTCGCGTGACTATTATGTACGAGCAAAAGCCTTGTTTAATGGTAGAGAGGTAATAAGTACTGACGTGAAATTTCGTACAAAAGCACAATATGTTCCTGTTCCTGTTATCGTTTGGCCTACCAATGGCATAAATATTGCAGGGAATGATATCAAAGTGGTTTGGAAGCAACAAGCATCTTCGGGATTCCAAGTGGAATTGAGCCAAAAGACTACTTTCCCTCCTCGTTCCACCACTAAGATTCGTCTTGAAGATCCTGAAGCATACTCTACTACCACAACTCTCAATGCTGGTACTTGGTATATTCGTGTATCAGCACTAGCAGAGGGGGGATATACCGATCCTTCTGAAGTGGTAGTTGTCAATATGGGTGTAGATGGTGGTGTGAATGGTTTGGATGATCAAACAGGTCTTGAGGATATATATATGGATACTACACCTGTCAAAATCCTAGAGAATGGCAATGTGTATATCCTGCGTAATGGCAAACGCTACAATCTCCTTGGAGGTTACGCACAATAGACGCACTATTCACGCACTATTCACGCACAATAGACGGACAATAGATATACTATTCATGACAGATAACCAAGGTTGCTGTATCACTAAGAACTCAAACAGCCGCATGGCGGCGGTCTAACAACAAAGTGGTCCGACAGCCGAAGGCGGTCTGACAGTGAAACGGTCTATAAATAACAATTTTTACTTAACGCAACCAAGGTCCACCGTGGACGTGTCCACACGGATGAGGAAGCAATTTATTAACCAAAAAAACAACAAAATTTATGAAAAGATTTTCAATCTTTTGCGCAGCTCTTTTTGCAGCTGTGACTTCTTTTGCTGCCGTTACTTATGAGTTGAACGGTGGTGTGACCAATGATTATGGTTGGACTGGAAAAGGCGAAATGTTTGAGTCTTTTATGACTGAATCAGGTGCTACTGGTTTCAACACTTTGGAGTACTACATGCAACAATCTGATCCTCTTGGTGCTCCAAACATCTGTTCTTTCCTTAACAATCCAGAAAAGGCATTTGAGAATGCTGAGAAATGGGGCTGGTTGAAGGATTATATTATTGGAGTACACGTAGCACAAGTTGCGGATGGTGCTACACAATTGGATGCAACTGGTGCAGGATCCGCATGGCGTTATGCTGTAGCAGCATTTTTTGCATGTGGACATCGTGCAAGTTGGCCTGTTTCTGCAAACTTTGCTTCTGCTGGTTTGCCAGAGGCTTTTATGCCTGCTTGGAAACACGGTTTGGCTAACCCAACTGAGCCAACAGCTGAGTTCGTGCTTAACACTCCTTACAAAGAGGGTGCTACTTTTGACGGATGGTATGCTGCAGCTGACTTTTCAGGTGAGAAAGTGACCAAAATCGATGCTAATACTACTGGTACTCTTTACGCAAAATGGGTAGAGTATATCCCAACTATCGCTGAGGTAAAAGCATTAGCTGACGACGTAGTAACCAATGTAAGTGGTGTGGTTAACCATATCCAAGGCAGAAACCTTTATATCCAAGATGCTACTGGTGGTATCCTCGTTTACACATCAGAGGATCCAACCTGCAAAGTAGGTGATAAGATCGTGGCTAAAGGTGTAAAGACCATCTACGGTGGTGCTCCTGAGGTGAAAAATGCTGTTATTAACGCAACTGAGGCTGCTGAAGTGTTCCCTGCAACTTCTTTCGAGACTTTGGCTGCTCTTGTAGCTGATTCTGTTGAGCACAAATATTTTGGTACTAATGTTACAATCGCTGGTGTTACAATCGCTGAATACGATTCTTATAACAACCCAACCGTTCAAGACGCTAGTGGTAACAAAGCTAAATGCTACAAGATGGTTCTTGACCCAACTGCTTACCCAGTAGGTTGCAAAGTTACTGTTACTGCTGTTGCTGCTTGGTACAATGGCTTCCAATTTGTTGGTGACGCTAAGAACATCGTTCGTCCTATCGCAGGTAAGAAAGAGAACTATACCTTCCCAGTGAAAGGTACATACTCTTTGGAGAACAATTGGGTGATTTCTAACATTGAGGATAACTATGCTGCTAATAAACCTGGTGGTACAGATTACGTTCGTGGTATGGTCGCTAAAGATGGTATCATGTACTTCATCAATCGTGAGATTGCATCTATCGTTCGCGTTGATGGTATGACTGGTGATATGCTTGATCCTATTGTACTTAAAGGTGAGCACTTGTTCGAAACTCCTTCTGTAAATGAAGAAACTGGCGATACTACGTGGTCTGTAGCTGTTCAATATCCATACAACGATATTAAGATTGATAATGCTGGAAACTTCTTGATTGGTGCTTGCCAAACAAGTAGCAATCAACCATTCTTTATCTATGTTGTAGATATTGAAACTGGTGAGTGCACCAAACTTATTGAGGATTATATGTTGGATAATCCAGGTCTTGGTGAGGTTACACTTCGTTTTGATGCATTTGGTGTCGCGGGTGATGTGACAAAGAATGGTGTTATTATGGCAGCAGACGCGCTTCAAGGTTCTTGGAACGTATATCGTTGGTTGATTACTGACGGTGTTGCTGGTGAAGGCGAGCAAATCAATATCAAACTTGATCCAGCTGTTGATCAATCACTCTATATCAATGCTGCAGGCTTCTATACTGCTCCTCAAATCTTCCCACAAGACGAGGAGGGTTCACTCTTCTATGTTGACGGCTTCAATACATTGCCAATGTTGTTCTACGGTGATCCAGACCAAGGTGCTATGCTTCTTGATGACTTTATCAATGTTCCTACTGGTAAAGTTGTTACTAATAATGAAGGTGAAACTACAACGATGAATGAGGGTCACAACGGTCTTGTTGAGTTCCAAGTAGGTGAGGATTATTTCCTCTTGATGGCAGCCACCAATACCGCTGGTTCTCCAACTTCTGCTTTTGCTCTCTTCAAATTTGCTGATGAAGAACGCGCATTTGAGGGTATGGAGCCACTCTGGTACTTCCCACACAACGGTCTTGGTTCTGCTACTAATGGTTGCCGTACTGCTGTTCCTTCTGTGGATGTAATTGATGATAATACAGCTGTTCTTTATATCTATGCTAATAACAATGGTTATGCTTCTTATACCTTGAAGACCAATGCAACACCAGCTGCGGTAGAGGATGTTGAGGCTGTTCAGGTTGAGGCTAAGAAGACTATTAAGAACGGTCAACTCATCATCGAGAAGAACGGTGTTAAATACAATGCTCTTGGTGCAGAGGTTAAGTAATTTCTAATTTGTATTTAGGAGTTATATAAAACTCAATAACCATAATCTTAGGAGTGCGTCTTATGGCGCACTTCTTTTATATTCTTGCCTTTAAACTCTAAACTTTAAACTTTCAACCAAAAAATTTGCACATTTGCAATATTTTTACTACCTTTGTGCGCTGAATTTATAATGCTGAAAATTAACGTTAAATTTTATATACCATGAAAAGAATTCTACTATCTTTATTTTCTCTATTGTGCCTTGCATCATCCTATGCAATTTCTTTGAATGGAGTAGCGTATAATATCGATACTATATCGATGTTTCCTGCCGGTCCGGGTTCTACTTACTATGAGTTGCGTTTCCTTCGTGCAGATAACGGCAAAGGTCGTATGGACGGTTTCCTTCTTGCGGTGGATACACGCAATCCGTATGTGCATGTAGAGCAAGTATTAGGTACAGGTAAGATTGTTGGTACTGAGCGTCCTTCAAAGATGGCAGAACGCAGTACGACAGAAAACAAAATTTTCTTCGCAGGTTCTAATGGTGACTTTTTCGTTACGCAAGGTGATGTGGGTTTGCCTACTAATACGACTATTGTCAACAAAGAGTATGCGCATACGCCTGCAGGGGTTGGTGCTACGCGTCGTTTAGGCTGTATAGATGCTGATGGCAGGGGGGCTACAGCATATTACCACTCTGTTTCTATGCAGCTCGTTTTGGCTGATACCACTTTGAAGATAGCGCATGCTAACTACAAACGCAATGAAAACGAGTTAGTACTCTATAATATCCACAATGGTACTACTACTGGTACCAATGCTTATGGGGCTGAGGTGCAAATTCAACTACTTGATGGTCAAGAGTGGAATACTTCAGGAACCATGAAAGTTAAAGTGACCAAAGTAGAAGATCAAGTAGGTTCTATGTCTCTTGATAAAGATCACGCTGTACTTTCTGGCCACGGAACAATGGCGACTGAGTTGAGCAAACTAAATGTGGGTGATGAGATTACTCTTGATTTTGAGATAAGGTTGGATGACGAGATTGTGAATGTGGCACAATCTATTGGTAGTGAAAACTATGTGCAGATTCTTCAAGAAGGTAAAGTTGCTCAGTCTGGCTATTGGAATGAACTGCATCCACGCACTGGTTTTGGCGTGTCCCAAACACGTGATACAGTCTATATGCTCGTAGTGGATGGTCGTAGTGCTATCAGTGCGGGGTGTACAACCAAAGTCTTGGCTGAAATTCTGCAACACTATGGGGCATACGATGCTGTAAACTGGGACGGAGGAGGTAGTTCTTGTATTTATGTGCGTCCATTCGGACAAATGAACAATGGTTCAGACGGTAATGAACGTGCTTGTGGTAATGGTATGTTTGCGGTGGCAAATGTGCCAGAAACCGACAATACCGTAGTTAAGATTGCTCCTTACCAACCTATTTATTCCCTTCCACGTTATGGTGTGGCAGCTCCACAATTCTTAGGGTACAACAAGTATGGTGTACTCGTCGAGACCAACGTGACTGGTGTGCAGCTCTCTTGCGCTCCTGAAGTAGGCGAGATTTTGGCCGATGGTCGCTTCTTGGCTTCGGGTGAAGCTGGTGGTAAATTGGTTGCTACATGGGGCGATATTACCACGGAATTGGATGTTCGTTTGTTAGCTTCTGCTCCTATTGCTATACGCTTGGATTCTGTGCTCTGTGATGCATTGCACCCTTATAAGGTAGAGGTACAAGGAACTGTAGGCAACAATATTGTAGAGGTACTTGCTGATGCCTTAGATTGGGTGTCTCTAGATCCTTCGATTGCTATTGTGAATGAGAATGGTGAAGTGACTGGCGTGCAGAATGGGCGTACACAAATCGTAGGTACTCTCGGAGAATTTTCTGATACAATCATCGTAGATGTAGAGTTGCCAGAGGCTAATAAAATAACTTGGGATGATTTTCGTGCGGTAGATTCGTGGGAAGTTAAGGGCTCTCCTACTTCTTTCAAACCATCATTATTACTACCAGAGGATTCAAATGTACCGGTTAATTTAATGTTTACTTATGGATCTGGTCGAAATCCGTTTGTACAATTGTCAAAAGATTCTCTGTTTTATTCATTGCCAGAGCATATTTGGATTCCGATGACTACTAATGCGGTATTTGAGAAAGTCATCGTGATGATTCGTGCTAATAATTCTAATACTACTGAGCAGATTACTTTCCTCAATCCTAAAGTAGGTGAAGAGAATATCTTTAAAATAGATGTCAAAGAGAGGTTTGGCTCGGATGTTGCAATATTTCCATTGCGTTTTGTGTCATTAAAGATGGTTCCTACTTCCGAAACTACAAAAGGAGAATGTTATGTCACTCTTCCAGGCATTATTGAGGTTTTTTACGAGCAAACAACGGATGTAGAAAGCATTACCTCTTATCCAGCGTCTTCTATAATGAAATACATGAAGAACGGAAATTTATATATCCAAACCATGGATAACACATATAATGTATTAGGCATATCAGTAAGCAAGTAAATAAAATTAAAATTTAATCAATATGAAAAAAACAATTCTATTCCTTTTAGGCATTTCCGCTGCTGTAATGGCTAGCGCTGAAATTCGTGTACTCAGCGATGTGAAGTTGGGCGAAGGATTCTTTCCTCGTTTCACAAACCAAGAAACAGTGACTTATCTTGCGCATGAGCATGCTGATTATCGCGAAGTGGAAGAGCCAGTTTCTACTCTTCGCGTGGACAACGAGAATTTGGATCTCAACCTCTATCGCAATGGCAAACGTGTCGTTCTCAAACCTCATGGCGAAGCCAACTACATTTGGTCTTCTTTGTCTCCAGACCAAACCATGATTCTTTTCAATACCAAGTATGGTACTGGTATTTGTGATCTCAATGGTAAAGAGATTATCAATCTTGGTCAAGATTTCGACGCGCCAGTATGGTATGGCAACGACTATGTAGTAGGTATGGATGACAACCACGATGGTTATCACAATGTAGAATCGTCTATTATGATGGCCTCTATCGATGGTTCAATGGTTAAGCGTTTGACCGACCCAGAAGGCTTTGGTATGTATCCTAATGTGGATGCGAAATCAGGCCGTATTGTTTATGCAACCGAAAATGGAGAAATCCGTCTCCTACAACTCAATCTTACTGAGGAGCCTATCCGTAAGGAAATGCCACGTTTGGTGAAAGAACTTGATGGCACATTGCTCAACGATATGAAGCGCCAAGCTAAACGTGCTGCTTCCACCAATCCTGCTGATTATAAGATTTATATCAACCCAGGTCATGGTGGATACGATTCTGACGACCGTCTTATGTATCTTTACCCAATTTTTGAAAATTCTATTGTTCAACCGGGTTATACTCGTGAGCAGAGTTTCTGGGAGAGTGTATCTAACCTCGACAAAGGTCTTCGTCTTGATACGATGCTTCGTGCACTTGGTTTCCAAACCAAACTATCACGTATTGCTAATACTACGGCTGATGACCGCTCTTTGTCTGGTATCTCAGCTGAGGCTAGTAACTGGAATGCTGACTTTATGCTTTCTATCCACTCTAATGCGGGTAACCCTTCTAACTATATCCTTCATCTTCACTCTGGTATTACTCCAGGTGACCCTTATGGATTAGGTGGATATTGCACTGGTTATGACACAAATGAAGATGGTAAGGTCGATTACTATAAATATGACATAGTATCACAAGAGGTGTGTGATGAGGCGCGTGCTATCACTACCTTGATGGGACAAAATCAATATTCTAACCAAGTGAGTTGCTGGTCACGCGAGCCAAATATCGCAGGTGATAAGACCTTCGCTCGTACCATCATGGGATGGAGCAATGGTTATGGCGTAATGCGTTGGCTCAAAGTGCCAGGTACTATTTCTGAGGGTATGATGCACGACTATTTGCCAGAGACTTATCGCTTGGTAAACATTGATTACAAGCGTCAAGAGTCTTTCCAATTTGCTAAAACATTCTATACCTATTTCTGTGGAAAAGAGCTTCCATATGGTGCAATTGGTGGTAAACTTCATGATGTATATCAAAAACAAATATTCCCTGATTACAAGCCACGTAAGGGTACACGCGATGAGTATCGTCCTATCTTAAAAGGTTTGGTAGAGTTGTGGCAAAATGATCAGTTGCTCAAGACCTATGTTACGGATACTCTCTATAATGGTGTGTACTATTTTTGGGATCTCAAACCAGGTACTTACACTGTAAAGGCAAAACCAACTGGTTATTATCCACAAGAACAAACACTTGAGGTGAAGAACAATGAAATTTCATATGGTATCTTTGCGCTTTCTTTGCAACGTCAAACACCTCCTACAGTATTGAGTTATAGTCCAAAAGTAGAGATTACAGATAGTGTGTTGGTTTCTGTTCAGCCAACTATCTCATTCAACTGGGATATGAATGAGGAGGAAACAGCCAAGGCATTTACTATTTCTCCTGCTGTAGAAGGTACTATTACTTTCGAGGATGATGCACATACCCTACGCTTCAAACCTGCTTCACGTTTTGAGCCAGGTGTGGAATATACCATTACTTTGGGTACTGGTGCTTGCCACCCAGATACAACATTTGAGAATCACTTGCAAGAACCATTTACCTTCAAGTTCCGCACTCAAAACCGTGGTTCTGTGCGCGTGATCCAAACCTACCCAGTAGATGGTTCCGAGAATATCCCTGTGGATGCTGCGTTCATTGCAATCTTTGATGCTAAATTGGCTAATGCTTCTAATAAGTATTTCCAAGTGTTTGATGCTGAGGGTAACGATATTAGTCCTGTTTCTCGTAACGTGAAACTCAATGGCGTAGCCCCTGCACCTTATGGTTCTGCTAGGTTTGAGGCAAAAGGTGGTGCTTTGAAGCCAAATTCTGAGTACAAAATGCTGATTGGTGCGAAAGTAGTAGATGTTGATGGTGTGCTTGTGAATGATCCAGTTACTATCTCCTTCAAGACAGGTGATGCTTTTGAGACTTCTGTTCCTGTAGTAAATAATCTGGACACACTCTTCTTCGAGGGCGATAAAGAGACATCTATAGGAGTTGCTACTGTTTCTACTTTGAGAAATACATCTTCGAAATACGAAGGCCTAGCTTCTAACAAATTGACCTATACCTTCTCTGAGGCAAATGGTGAGGCAGTTTATGTGGCTGATGATGTGGCTACTATCAAAGGTAACAGCGAGGCTACTCTAGGTATGTATGTGTCTGCGGATTATACTTTCAATACCCTCTATGCTAAGTGGGCCGTTGAAGGTGATATCCAATATACCAAAATTTGTGACCTCGACTATGCCGGTTGGCTCTATCAAGAGGCTGATATGTCTACATTGCCTGCTGGTGTGGACTATCAGTTTATGGGCTTCAAGATAGTTCGCGGTACATCATTCCTCTCTGAAAAGGGTGAAGTTAGTATCGATGTACTCCGTGTACAATTTGAAGCAACTCCTACTGATGTGGAGAATGTAGAAACAGCTACACCTGCACAAAATAAAGTAATTGAAAATGGCTACCTCCATATCCTCCTTAATGGTGTGAAGTACAACGCACAAGGTGCTACTATTAGCAAATAATCACTAGGGAGGTAACCAAAAACTTATCCATTGGATGATTTATATGAAAAGAGGGCAATGCGCCCTCTTTTTTTGTTTTCTCTTGCGTAAGTGCAAAAAAAATACTACCTTTGCAGAAAAATTATTCTCATCCATAAAACAATGAAAAAAACAATCATTTTTCTTCTTGCAGTCTTTTTTGCAAATATAGGCATATTTGCCGAGAATCCAATACATGAGTTTCGTGCAACGTGGCTCACGGGTAACGGTATAGATTGGCCTAAAACTACTAATGTGCAGTCGCAGAAAGAGATGCTATGCAATATCTTTGATATCATGGAACTCGGTAATATGAATGCGGCATGTCTGCAAGTTCGTTCCTTTTGCGATGCGCTGTATAAATCGTCCTATGAGCCATGGTCTAAGTCGCTCACCGGTACGCGAGGCGGCGATCCTGGCTATGATCCATTGGCTTTTGCTATTGAAGAAGCGCACAAACGAGGTATAGAATTACATGTGTGGGTGAATCCTTTTCGTGTTACATCATCAGGAGTACTTGATACAGCAGACTTAGTCTGGAAAAATGCTGGGCAATGGATTATTAAGTATAACAATAGTTCTTTCAAAGGACAAATCATAGACCCAGGCTATCCCGAAGCACGCGAATATGTACATAATGTCATCATGGAGATTATCAATAACTATGATATAGATGGAATAGTGATGGATGATTATTTTTATGCGTATGGCGGTACGTATAGCGAGGATGCTATGTCGAAGGCATTGTATAAACCATCCAATGTTAAAGATATGGATAGAGATGGTAGTACCGATGATGACTGGCGTCGTGCCAATGTAGATTCCGTAATATGCAAGTTATATAAGGCTATTCAAGAAGTGAAACCATGGGTGCGCTTTGGTATGGGAGTTCCTGGAAGTTGGTCTATGAAAGCCAATGCAGCATCTGCTTATGGTATCTCATTGCCTGCAGGCATAAGTGCTATGGAGTCATACGATTACCTCTATTGCAATGCACTCGAATGGACCAAACAAGGGTGGGTGGATTATCTCAACCCGCAGATCTATTGGTCCACTCAATCAACAAGGCAAGATTATGACGTACTTTGCAAGTGGTGGTCAAAGACTGTGTGTGAAAACTTCTCCAACAAACTGCCGAATGGCCAACGTGTACATTTCTTTGCTTCGCAAGCTGCCTATGGAGTAACAGATCCAAATGCAGGATTGTCAGGCTATGGTGATGGAGTATTAGAACTCCAACGCCAAATTGATGCTAACCGAGCTAATCTCTCTTCGGGATATACAGGTTCGGTGTTTTTTCATACAACGGCTTATATGCAATTGTTTCGCGAACTCAAAGCATCTCATTTCCAATTAAAGGCTCTGCCACCGCCAATGAGATGGAAGGCAAAAGAATCCCTCATAGCACCTACAGATATGATACTGACGGATTCTATTCTTTCTTGGTCACATCCTACTGCTGAGCGCTTTACTGTCTATGTTTTCCCTCGTGGAATGAGTTGGGAAAATGCAGTTGATAACCCTGAATATCTCTATAAAATGACTTACAATAACTATGTTGATCTGACAGGTATAGGGGACATAAGTAAACTTACTTTGGCTGTTTGTGCTTATGATCGCTATGGAATTGAATATGAAGCATCAACTTTTGAGGGGACTGGAGTCTTTGATCATCCAACGGTGATATTTTGGGAACTCAATGGTGGCGTGGTGGATGTAGAATTGCCAACCTATGTTACGGAAACATATATACTGCCTATTCCAAGAAAGGATGGTTGTGAGTTTGGAGGTTGGTACAATAGTAAAGCACTGCGAGGTAAGAAATTTACAGAAATACCAGCTGGTTGGGAAGGAACATTGTATGCGAAGTGGGCTGGGGCTGCATCTAATTTAGATGACGTGGTTACTATTTCCGAAATGCGAGTTTATGATATCATGGGGCGTTTTGTTGGAAACGAGTTTCCTGAGAATAGGAAAGGCGTCTTTGTAATAATACAGGACGGTGAGATACGTAAAGTTATGTTGTGATTGTGCTTCAAAAACGATGGAGAACTTGCACATATCCGTTTTTTTTTGTACCTTTGCACGCTAGTTTGTGCAGTTGACAGTTTACAGTTGACAGTTCACGGTTGACAGTTTGCAGTTGACAGTTTGCAGTTGACAGTTTACAGTTGATAAGTGATATTAAAAAATATATAATATGGGATTTGTAGAAATAATAACAAAGTTATTTGGCAATAAGTCGCAAAAGGATATGCGTGCTGTGATGCCATATGTAGAGAAAATAAAATCGGTTTATGCTCAGATAGATGCTTTGAGTGACGATGAACTGCGTGCACGTAGTGCAGCGTTGATGCAACGCTTGCAAGATGCGGTGGCTGCGGATAAGTCCAAGATTATCGAACTCAAAGCAAGCATTGAATCGCTTGATATTGACAAACGCGAGAAAGTGTATAATGAAATTGACCGCCTTGAAAAGGAGGTGCTGGATATCTATGATAAGACGCTCAACGATATCCTGCCAGATGCGTTTGCTATTGTCAAGAGTACCGCTCGCCGTTTTGCAGAGAATGAGACCATCGCAGTGACAGCTACACAGATGGATCGTGACTTGGCTGCTGATCCTCGCTTCGACTTCGTAGATATTGATGGTGACAAGGCAATCTATCATAACTCATGGACTGCGGGTGGTAACGAGGTCATCTGGGATATGGTGCATTACGATGTCCAACTCATTGGTGGTGTGGTACTCCACGGCGCCGTGAAGAACGACAAAGAGCAACGTGGCTCTATTGCTGAGATGGCTACGGGTGAGGGTAAGACACTGGTGGCTACCTTGCCAGTATTCCTGAATGCTTTGACACACGAGGGTGTACACGTGGTGACTGTCAACGACTATTTGGCTAAGCGTGACTCCGAGTGGATGGGTCCGCTGTATATGTTCCATGGTTTGACCGTAGATTGTATTGATAAGCACAAACCAAACTCCGATGAGCGTCGCCGTGCGTATGCATGCGATATTACTTTCGGTACCAACAATGAGTTTGGTTTCGACTACCTCCGCGACAATATGGCCACTAGTCCTATGGACCTCGTGCAACGCGGACATAACTACGCTATCGTGGATGAGGTGGACTCTGTGTTGATTGATGATGCACGTACCCCATTGATTATCAGTGGACCTGTGCCAAAAGGCGAAGACCAACTCTTCGATGAATACAAACATCGTGTAGAGCTTCTGGTTCGCACACAAAACACCCTTACTACCAAGCTCCTTGCCGAAGCTAAAGCGAAGATGCAGAGTGCAGACGAGAAGGAACGTGAGGCAGGCGAACTCTCGCTCTTCCGCGCATACAAGGGTATGCCTAAGAGCAAAGCCCTCATCAAATACCTCAGTGAGCCGGGCGTAAAAGTGCGCTTGCAAAAGACTGAGGAGTTCTACATGCAGGAGAACGAGAAGAATATGCATGTCGCCACTGATGAACTGTATTTCGTAATCGACGAGAAACATAAGACGATTGAGTTGACCGACAAGGGTATTGATACCCTCACAGGCAACATGGAAGATACTCAATTCTTCGTACTCCCTGATGTAGGTAGTGAAGTGGCTGAAATTGAGAAATCGGGACTCTCAGTCGAGGAGAAACAACAAAAGAAAGACGAAGTACTAGCTAACTATAGCATCAAGTCGGAACGTGTACACACCGTACACCAGTTGCTGAAAGCTTATACCCTCTTCGAGAAGGATGTGGACTACATCATTGATGATAACCAAGTTAAGATCGTCGATGAGCAGACTGGTCGTGTGATGGACGGTCGTCGTTGGTCAGACGGTTTGCACCAAGCAGTGGAGGCAAAGGAGAATGTGAAGGTGGAAGCGGCTACCCAAACGTTTGCTACTATCACGCTGCAAAACTATTTCCGCATGTACCACAAACTATCTGGTATGACTGGTACTGCTGAAACGGAAGCAGGTGAGTTCTATAATATCTATAAATTGGATGTGGTAGTTATCCCAACCAACCGCCCTATCGCTCGCGAGGATATGAACGATCGTATTTATCGTACCAAACGCGAGAAATACAATGCGGTTATCGAAGAGGTGGAAGAATTGGTTAAAGCAGGTCGCCCTGTGCTTGTAGGTACAACTTCTGTGGAAATCAGTGAGTTGCTGAGCAAGTTGCTCACCCTTCGCAAGATTAAGCACAATGTCCTCAACGCTAAATTGCACCAACACGAGGCGAACGTGGTGGCTGAGGCGGGTCGTCCAGGTGTTGTTACCATTGCTACCAACATGGCGGGTCGTGGTACCGATATCAAGCTCACCAAAGAGGTGAAGGATGCAGGTGGTTTGGCTATCATCGGTACCGAGCGTCACGAGAGCCGTCGTGTGGACCGTCAGTTGCGTGGTCGTGCAGGTCGTCAAGGTGATCCAGGTAGCAGTGTGTTCTATGTGAGTATGGAGGATGACTTGATGCGTATGTTCGGTTCGGACCGCTTGGCAGGCTTGATGGATAAGATGGGCTTCCAAGAGGGCGAGATGATTGAACATAACATGATCTCTTCTTCTATCGAGCGTGCACAGAAGAAAGTGGAGGAGAATAACTTTGGTATTCGTAAACGCCTCATCGAGTATGATGACGTGATGAACCAACAACGTAATGTGATCTACGCAAAACGCCACCATGCGCTTATGGGTGAGCGTATTGGCGTGGATATCACCAATATGATTTACGACACTGCTGATGCGCTTATCGCGGAGGCACGCGCGACGATGGACTACGAGGCACTCCAATTGGATGTCATGCAAGTATTTGCAATGGAAGTTCCTTTTGCTGAAGATACCTTCCGTTCGAGCCGTGAGAATGTCTTGGCTGACCAATTGGCAGAAGCGGCATTAGAGACCTTTAAACGTCGTATGGAGACACTTCAGAAGGTTGCATATCCTGTGATTAAGAAGGTGTACGAGGAGCGTGGCGCGATGTATGAGAATATTCTGATTCCTATCACAGATGGCAAGAAGGTCTATAATATTGCAGTGAATCTCAAAGCAGCATATGAGACTGAATGTAAGGAAGTTATCCGCGAGTTTGAGAAGCGCATGGTGCTCTATGTGATTGATGATGAGTGGAAAGATCACTTGCGCCAATTGGATGAACTCAAGCAGTCGGTACAAAACGCAAGCTACGAGCAAAAAGACCCATTGCTTATTTATAAATTGGAATCATTTAATATCTTCAAACAGATGTTGGATGCGTTCAACCGTCGTACCATCTCTATCCTTTTCCGTGGACAAATCCCTAATCGCGATCCTGAGGAGGTACGTCAAGCGCATGCACAACAACGTCATGACTACTCTCGCTACCGTACCCAAAAAGATGCAGTCGCTCAAGCTGCACAAGCTAGCGGACATGCAGCTGCAGCAGGACGTGATACCCGTGAGCAACAGCGCCCAGAACCTCTCCGCGTAGAGAAGAAACCTCGTCCAAATGACCCATGTCCTTGTGGATCAGGAAAGAAATACAAACAATGCCACGGCAAAACTGAAGCATAATAATGATGTTAGATTTTGTTACATGGAACGTTGATCCAATTCTTATCCACATCGGTGATGGGGGAGTGAGGTGGTATGGTCTTTTGTGGGCGATAGGTATCTACCTTTGCTACCTGATTCAAGTTAAGCTATACAAAAACGAAAACTGCCCATCCGAATGGACAGATAAGCTCTTTATGTGGATGGTGATCGGACTCATCATTGGTGCGCGAGTAGGGCACTGTTGGTTCTACGAGTGGCATGATGTAACCTTGCCAGGCATGAAAGCCTATTGCCAATATATGGGTATCTCTACGGACCCTGTGCAAATCTTTGGTTGGACAATCAATTACCGCAATCCATATATTGAACATCCTCTCAAACTGCTCAAGATTTGGGAAGGCGGACTATCTAGTCACGGTGGCGCATTTGGACTATTGACAGCAGCTTGGCTACTTAATAAGAAAGTATTCTCCAAAGAGCCAAAGTTCCATACATCACTGCTGTGGATTATGGATCGCTTGGTAGTAGGAGTCTGTGTGACGGCTACCTTGATTCGTTTGGGGAACTTGATGAACTCTGAGATTTATGGAACTCCTACCGACCTCCCTTGGGGCTTTATCTTTGTGCGTGATGGACAGACCGTTCCTTGTCACCCTACTCAAATCTACGAGATGCTCTATTGTATTGTTGGCTTCATAGTCACATGGTTGATGTATTGGAAAGGGAAGGCATACAAACGCGAGGGATTGCTCTTGGGTGTGTTCTTGGAGATCATCTTCTTTACACGTTTTATGCTGGAGTTTATCAAGAATGACCAAGAGCTTTTTGAGGCGGGGCATGTGTTGAATATGGGGCAGCTGCTGTCATTGCCATTTGTGATTTGGGGTATCTATTTGATTATTCGTGCCTTTAAACGTCCTGCATTGCCTTGAGGTGGCGTATCTTCATAGTGCTATTGTGTAGTGCCTTCATCTCCACTGTCATGGCGCAAACGGTAGATGACGACGCGTTGTTGTTGGAGTTGGTGGCGCAGCAAGGTCGTGATTTACATCGAGATACAGTGGTGTTGGCGGATTCGATAGTAGTGGTATGTGATACGATTTGGGAACGCTATCCTCATCCGTTGTGTGTGCCTTTGATGTATGTGCCAGAGCCAATGCGTTCGTTGAACGATACGGCTGCTGATGAGCGCTATTCGGTAGCTGCTATTCGTCGCAATGCACTTCGTTATATTACTCGGAATCATGCTGATTTATACACTTCGGTCAGCGATCCAGAGCGATTGAAATATGTGGCGATTGGACGTGGAAAAATACAACGAGCCATTGTGCGTAATATTCGTGAGGATGCCTTGGATGCTGCACGTGCGTTGCGCGATTCACGTTCGCCTTGGCGAAGAGAAGCCAATATGTCGCTGCAACTGACACAGAACTATGCCACCGAAAACTGGCATCAAGGAGCAGCTAATGCATTTGCTATGTTGTGGGCTGTTAAGGCTTTTGCCAATTACAACAAGAATAATCTCTCTTGGGAGAACAATGCAGAATGGCGTGTGGGTGTGAGCACGGTGAGTGGAGATACGCTCCGAAAAATGAATACAACGGATGATATCTTTAAGGTTTATAGTAAGTTGGGTTATCAGTTTCATAAACATTGGTATGCGTCTATGTTTGTTGAATTTCGAACAAACTTCTTTCCGAACTATCAGAAGAATACCAATCTCCTCAATACCACATTCCTAACACCAATTCGCTATACGATGGGTATTGGTGCGGACTATAAACCAATCAAGGGTTTGTCAATCAACCTTTCGCCTGCAACATATAAACTGGTTTATGCCAATATCGCAGATGCAGATTGTGTAAATGTGACAGAATATGGTATTGAAGCAGGGAAAAATATCTTGCACGAAATAGGTAGTGCCTTGCGAGTAGAATGGAAATGGAAACCTCTACGAGAGATACATTTGGATACGAAATTTTATTTCTTTACCAACTATAAGCAAATAGAAACGGAATTAGAAGTCAATGTGGACTTTATTATTAATCGATACTTGTCGGCAAAAGTCATGCTCCACCCTCGCTATGATGGTACAATAGAGCAAGTGACAGACCAAAGGTCGCAAGTTCAATTCAAGGAGTTGATTAGTGTGGGCTTTGCGCACACGTTTAGATAGTTTAGTGTTTAGAGTTTAGTGTTTAGAGAAATGGATAAGCAATCAATACGAATTATTTACATGGGTACGCCTGACTTTGCAGTGGAGAGTTTGCGTGCCTTGGTGGAAGGGGGCTACCAAGTAGTGGCTGTGGTGACTATGCCCGACAAACCTGCGGGACGTGGACACCAATTGCAATTTTCGGCGGTTAAGCAGTATGCCCTCTCGGTAGGCTTGCCCGTATTGCAGCCAGAGCGTCTGAAGGACGAAACGTTTCTTGAAGAGCTACGTTCGTATCAAGCAGATTTGCAGATTGTGGTGGCATTCCGAATGTTGCCAGAGGTGGTGTGGAATATGCCACGGTTGGGTACATTTAACCTGCATGCTTCTTTGTTGCCACAGTACCGTGGAGCTGCCCCTATCAACTGGGCGGTGATGAATGGTGATACCGAAACAGGTGCCACCACTTTCATGCTTCAACATGAGATAGATACGGGTAATATCATCTTGCAGGAGCGTATATCTATTGCTCCAGATGAAAATGTAGGTTCTGTGCATGATCGACTGATGACTATGGGAGCAACGTTGGTGACACGTACTGTAGATGCTATCATTGATGCCGAAAATCAGGGAGTAGCACTTTCTACTATGCCACAGGACAATACAATCTCTTTGCGCCCTGCACCTAAGATTTTTAAGGATACTTGCGCGATTGATTTCTCGTGGAATGCCGAGCGTATCCGCAATCATGTGCGTGGTTTGAGTCCCTATCCAGCAGCATGGATCAATGAATTGCCAGCATCTCATCCGTTGGGAGATGTGCTCAAAGGTGCTAAGGTGTATAAGGTGGCAGTCACTTCGCTTGCTGAACAGAAGGGGCATATCATCGTTCCTTGTGGTGATGGATATATTGATCTGCTTGAGTTGCAATTGCCAGGCAAGAAGCGTATGGATGCTGTTGCACTACTCAATGGATTGAAAAACAAATAATAAACTATAAATTATATACTGCCATGACTATCGCTATCTTTGGTAATACCCTTCGCTCGGAAACTATCCGCGAGGTAAAGCATATCGTTGAGTTTCTTCAACTGCGTGGAGTAGCTATCGTCCTATCGCATGAACTGCGTCATGAAGCGTTTAATCGTGAGTTTCCTTCGGTAGAGGATTATATGTCCCAAACGGGCGAGGTGATTGATTTTGCACTGTCTGTGGGTGGTGATGGCACTTTTCTTACCACAGCTTCGTTGGTAGGGCACTTGGATATACCCATTTTGGGTATCAACTGTGGACATTTGGGCTATCTTGCTGAGGTTCAAACGGAGCATATTGATGCGGTGCTTGATCAACTGATTACAAATAATTATACCATTGAACAACGTCGTATGTTAGAGGTCACTTGTCAGCAAGATGGCAAGATTGCTTCGCCTTATGCACTCAATGAGGTGGCTATTTTGAAGTCGGGTTTGAGTAGTATGATTACGGTGGATGTTACCCTCAATGGCGAATTTCTTCATAACTACAAAGCAGATGGCTTGTTGGTGGCAACTCCTACAGGATCAACCGCTTACAATCTTAGTGTGGGTGGACCATTGTTGGACCCTCATGTTAATGCCATCATCCTTACACCTGTAGCCACCCATAGCCTTAATATCCGTCCGCTGGTTGTACTTGATGATAGCAAAATTGATGTCAAGATATCAAGCCGCAATGGCAATTTTATGCTTAGTGTAGATGGACGTAGCCAAGTCTTGAATCAAGATATTCAATTGCATATTGAGCGCTCGCAACGTACCATTAAGATTGTGCATGTGGAAGGACAGTCGTTTATGCAATCGCTCAAAGATAAATTAAATTGGGGAAAATGACGATTGCAGTTGACAGTTGACAGTTTGCAGTTGACAGTTGATAGTTGACAGTTGAAAGTGAGATGATTGATTATAATCAGATAATAGCGAAGTATTGTGGTGGTAATGTGGAGCTTCAGCATATTTTGCTGACCCATTCTCGTCAGGTGGCTGATCGTGCCCTTGCCATATTACAGGCTCATCCCGAATGGATAGACTCTGGTGAGGTGGACCCAGTTTTTGTGGAGGAGGCAGCAATGCTGCATGATATTGGTGTGGTGCTTTGCGATGCTCCTAAAATTCATTGTTTAGGTACGCATGCCTATATTGAGCATGGTTATCTCGGGGCCGAGATACTCCGTCAAGAGGGTTTGCCGAAGCATGCCGCAGTTGCAGAACGTCATACTGGCACAGGAATCACCTATGAGCAGATTATTCGTGAGCAGTTGCCTATACCGCTGCGGGATTATTCGCCACAGACATTGGAGGAGAAACTGATATGTTATGCTGATAAGTTTTATTCTAAAACCAAACTCGGACAGGATAAGCCGATGGCAAAGATTCGCCTTCATCTATGGAAATATGGTTCGGATACAGTCGCTCGCTTTGACGAACTACAAGCGCTGTTTGAGCCAAATATATGAATACTCCTTGCAACCTACGAGGAAAGTATTGGATGGTAATGGGGTGGTATCGGTGTGGTAATGAAGTGGTTTCGAGAAAGATGCGTAGAGGTAGAACAAAAGGAAATGGTTTGTAAGCTCAGAGTAGGCATATTTTTTTTGTAAAAATCTTGCGTATCTTTATTTTTTTTTGTACCTTTGCAGCGATTATGGCAAGATTAAGCGTAAATATCAATAAGGTAGCTACATTGCGCAATGCACGTGGTGGCAATTTGCCTGATGTAGAGCAATTTGCGCGTGATTGCGAACGCTTTGGTGCAGAGGGAATTACGGTGCATCCGCGTCCAGATGAGCGGCATATTACTCGTGCGGATGTGCATGCATTGGCGGGTATCGTGGAGACAGAATTTAATATAGAGGGCAATCCAGAGCCTGCTTTTATGGACTTGGTTTTGGCGGTGAATCCAACTCAGGTGACGCTGGTGCCCGATGCCCATGACCAACTCACAAGTAATCATGGTTGGGACACGAAGTTGCACTTGGCGAAACTGACGGCTATCATTCAACGTTTTAAGTTGGCGGGAATCCGTGTATCGGTGTTTGTGGATGCCAATCCTGAGATGGTGGAGTATGCGGCTAAAGCGGGTGCAGATCGTGTGGAACTCTATACGGGTCCTTATGCGGAGATGTATGACAAGGATCCTAATGAGGCGCTCGCGATGTACCGTCCTGCGGCGGAGAAGGCGCATGAATTAGGGCTTGGACTCAATGCTGGTCATGATCTCAATTTGCGTAACCTGAAGGCATTTGCGGAGGCTTTCCCATGGTTAGATGAAGTGAGTATCGGGCATGCGTTGATTGCCGATGCATTATATTTAGGAATAGAAGAAACTATAAAACAATACAAATATGCTCTTTCAAATTCAAACTGACATGGACACATTAGCTGCTGTACAAGATACGGTGGCTATGGTAGAAGAAACTGTAGTGGAAAATTCAATCAACCTGCTCACTATGGCTGAGTATGGTGGATGGATAATGATCGTACTCGCTTTGATGTTGGCGTTTGGTATTTACCTGTTTATTGAACGTATGGTGGTGCTGACCAAGGCAACCAAAGAGGATAAGACCTTTATGAATCGTATTCGCGACTATATCAAAGAGGGTAAGATTGACTCTGCGATTAAACTTTGTCGTAAAGAAGATACTCCGTCGGCACATATGGTGGAGAAAGGTATTACGCGTATCGGTCGCCCTATGCAAGATGTGCAAGTGGCTATCGAAAATGTTGGTAATCTAGAAGTTAGTATCCTCGAGAAAGGCCTTGTTTTGATGGCTACCATAGCTGCTGGCGCACCTATGCTCGGATTCTTGGGTACAGTGTTAGGTATGATTCAGACATTCTTCAATATGGCGCAGAATGCCAGTGGCGTAATCGAGATTTCTTCCCTCTCTGAGGGTATGTATCAGGCTATGGTGACTACTGTAGGTGGTTTGATTGTAGGTATTTTGGCAATGTTTGCTTACAATTTCTTGGTTTCTCGTATTGATCGCGTAGTTCGCCAATTGGAATCTCGCACCATGGAGTTTATGGATCTTCTTAACGAACCCGCATAATCCTGACTTTAAATTATAAACGTTAAACTGAAGTTATGGCTTTGAAAAGACGAAATAGGGTAGAGGCTACGTTTGCGATGTCGTCGATGACTGACCTCATCTTCTTGCTCTTGCTATTCTTTGTGATGGCAAGCACGATGTCTTCGCCCAATGATATAAAAATCAACTTGCCTACTGCACGTGCAAAGACTACGACCAAACAAGTAGTGGCTAAGGTGAGTATTGACAATCTGGGTAACTATTACGTGGCACTCGGAAGACAAAAACCGGTCACTATAGCTGCGGATGAGTTGGAGGGCTACCTCAGTTCGATCCAGCAACAAGATAGCAGTATGTATGTGGCTCTTCATGCGGACCAAGATATCCCATACCGCGATGTGGTGCATGTCTTGGATATCGCAAATCAACATAAAATGAAAATCGTAATTGCTACAAAGAAGTGAGCAAACAATCTCAATCACATATCATCGCTTCGGTAGGTACGGTTGTTTCTATGTGCCTCATCTTTTTGCTGCTATGGTGGTTGCAAGTGAAAGCACCAGTGCAAATGGAAGATGAAGGAATCGTAGTGGCTTTCGGTGATGCCGAAGAGGGTGGAGGAATGCCTGATGTACGTCCGTTGGATGCAATAACGCAAGTAGAACAAATCCCTGCTCCAGCAGCTCCTGCTCGTCCATCGGAGAACGACTTGATGGTACAAGAGGATGAGGAGTCACTGGCACTCGCTAAACAGGCAGAAGAAGAGAAGAAACGCCGAGCAGAGGAGGAAGAGTTGATACGCAAACGCAAAGAGGACGAGGCACGCGCAGAAGCAGAGCGTATTGCCAAGGAGAAAGCACTTGCCGAGCAACGCGCTAAAGAGCAAGAAGCCATCGATAAGGCTAACCAGTTGGCAGCTCTCTTTGGTCAGGCTGGTACTGCCGAAGGTGCGAATGCTGACAATGCGTCGGCGAACAATACATCGGGAACGAAAGGTAATCCTGTGGGGAAAGGAATGGGCGTGACCAATGGCAATCAATGGACACTCTATGGTAGAGATGTGAAACGCATGCCTAAACCATCATCGAATTTTGCACAATCTGGCATTGTTGTCGTCAATATCATGGTGGATGCGGCTGGTAATGTGACCAATGCAACTGTGGCAGATGGTACCACTATTTCTGACCGTGGCACACAGCAATTGGCACTCCAAGCAGCGCGACAAGCTAAATTTACAGAAGGAGATACACCTCAAATAGGTAAAATTACTTATACATTCAAACTCAACTAAAACAAAAACAAGTATGAATTACATCTTCTTAGACAATGGATTCGAGGAGATCGAAGCCATCACGACAATCGACCTACTCAGACGTGCTAATATCGCATTGACTACCGTGTCGGTAACAGGTGTTGAGAGCGTCTTAGGAGCCCATCATATAGCAGTGAAAGCGGACAAATTGTTTGCAGATGTAGATTTTGCAGATGCAGAAATGTTGATTCTGCCAGGTGGCGCAACAAAGTTGCATGAGTGTGAGCCACTGTGTGACTTGCTGGTAACTCATAACCAACAAGATAAACTCATTGCTGCTATTTGCGCAGCGCCTTCTGTGTTGGGACGTTTGGGAATACTGCAAGGTAAACAAGCGACTTGCTATCCTGGTTTTGAGGCTTACCTGGGCGAGAGCTATATCGATGGATTGGTGGTAGAGTCGAAGAATATTATTACCGCTAAAGGTCCTGGATTGAGTAGTGATTTTGCATTCTGTATCATCGAAAAATTGGCAGGTTCAGAAGTGGCAGATCAAGTGTATGATGCCGCACAATATTGATAATCAAATAAATATAATATATATTAACCAATAAAATTAGAAACAAAATGAAAAAATATTTACTTTCCATTTTCTCTCTATGCTTGGCAGCCACAATGGTAGCTCAAGAGGCAGAGCAAACTCCGTCTCCATGGGATTTCTCAGGTGTTGTAGGACTTAACGCAAGTGCAACAGGATTAGTGAACTGGGCTGCGGGTGGTAACAACAATGTGAATGGCGTAGCTTTCGGCAAAGTGCGTTTGTTATACAATGAAAATAACCTCTCTTGGGAGACCAACCTCAATTTGGAATACGGACTTTCTTATATTGATCAAAAGAATGATCCATTCCAAAAATCAAGCGATGTGATTGATTTTAATACCAAATTTGGTTGGCAGTTCCACAAAGCTTGGTATCTGACTGCTTCTGCTGGATTCAAGAGTCAGTTTGCTTTTGGTCGTGCATACGACGGTACAGAAGCAGCAGATCCTATCATTTCTAAATTCCTTTCTCCTTCATACACAGATATTTCTGTCGGTATTGACTGGAAACCTAATTCCATCTTCTCGCTTTATCTATCTCCTGTAGCGGGTAAGATTACTACTGCTTATGTTGGGGATGCTGTAGAAGAAGCCAATCCAGGTTTGCGCGAACAAATGCAAGATAAATATGCGACTTGGGTGTATAGCAAAGAGGCAAATGCAGACGGCACATATGACAAAATATACAAGAATGCCAAGGCTGAGCTTGGTCTTAGTTTCAAGGGGGGTATTAACTATACCTACAAAGATTTGAAGATTATCACTACTCTTGGTCTCTTTACCCCATATGCTTGGGATAAGACTGAGATGTTTGATGCAGAGAATAAGTTCATCGGTTATCGCGACAACAATCGCCGTTTCGGTAACTTCGACGTGGATTGGGATGCTGCTATTTCATACCAATTTCTCAAATGCCTCAACGTGACCCTTTCTACTTCACTCAAATACTACAATGGTGTGAAGATAGCCGATAAAGATGGCGTGTCGGCTGAGCGCGTTCAGTTCAAGGGTATCTTGGGTCTCGGCGTAGGCTATAGCTTCTAAAAATAAGGTTGCGCACGATGGAATCGCTCGCTGCTTTAGCACAAAATATCCAACAACTTTTGGCTCAGTATCAGAAGTTGCAGGAGGATATGCAGTTGCTTAAAGAGGAGAATATCCGTCAGCGAGAAGAGATACTGCAGTCGCATGCTGAATTGCAGCAACTCAAGCAAGAGTACCAACGCCTGAATACGGCGCATGCGTTGTTGGTGAGCGACGAAGGGCATGATGAGGAACGACAGAAAGCTAAACAACGACTGACGGCTCTCATCGCGCAAGTGGACAAAGCATTGGAGGTACTGAAACATTGACAAATTGAGATAATTGGAACAGCGCAAACAACATATCACTTTACAGTTGGATGCACACCATATCTCGCTGAACGTACCAGCAGATAAAGAGCACCTTTATCGTAAAGCAGCGGAGATGATTAATGAGCGCTATCGATACTATCAAAAGATGGCGCCCAATAAGTCGGCGGAACAACTGTGGGTGTATGTGGCACTGGATATGGCGGTGAATCTCACAGCCGATGCGCATGCGAATCGCTTGCAACCTATTGATGAGAAAATACAAGAACTAAATAAACTAATTATACAACACATTAAATAAAAAAATATGCTACTAAATGTAATTATAGGACTAGTATGTATGTTGATAGGAGCGCTCATCTGCTTCATAATCTTCAAGATACATAGCAAAGGAATCTTACGAAAGGCGGAGGCAGAAGCCGAAGTGATCAAGAAAAACAAAATTGTCGAGGCAAAAGAGAAATTTATTGCTCTCAAACTTGAGCACGAAAACCAGGTTCGTCAGGCAGAACAAAAACTCCACCAACAAGAACAACGTCAGCAACAACGTGACCAACAACTCAACCAAAAGCAGAGTGAGGTACAACGTGCACAAAACGAGTTGAATACGCAACGTCAACAGCTTGAAAATCAACAAAAGGCTGTTGAACACAAAGCACAAGAAGTAGAGCGTCTCCACCAAAAAGCAGAGCAACAACTCGAGCAAATATCGGGTCTTTCTGCTGAAGAAGCAAAAAAACAACTTGTTGATGCTCTCCGTGATGAAGCTAAAACTGCTGCCATGGCGTATATCAACGACACCATGGACGAAGCTCGCCTCACCGCAAGCAAAGAGGCTAAGAAGATTATCATCCAATCTATTCAACGCATTGCTTCAGAGGCGACTGTGGAGAATGCAGTTTCGGTCTTCCATATTGATAATGACGAGGTGAAGGGACGTATCATTGGTCGTGAAGGACGTAATATCCGTGCCCTCGAGGCAGCTACTGGCGTAGAAATCGTAGTGGATGATACCCCAGAAGCAATCACTCTCTCTGCTTTCGATCCTGTACGCCGTGAGATAGCGCGCCTCTCTCTCCACCAATTGGTACAAGATGGTCGTATCCACCCTGCACGTATCGAGGAAGTGGTGGCTAAAGTCACCAAACAAGTGGAGGAGGAGATCATCGAGACAGGTAAACGTACTACGATTGACCTCGGTATCCATGGTATGCACCCTGAACTCGTTCGTCTCATCGGTAAGATGAAATACCGTTCAAGTTATGGTCAAAACCTCCTTATGCACGCACGCGAGACGGCTAATCTCTGTGCTGCTATGGCTGCGGAGCTTGGACTCAACGTCAAGAAAGCACGTCGTGCTGGACTTTTGCACGATATCGGTAAGGTTAGCGATGAGGATATGGAGATGCCACACGCACAACTCGGTATGAAGCTTTGCGAGAAGTATGGCGAGAAACCAGATATTTGCAATGCCGTAGGTGCTCACCACGAGGAATGTGAGATGGAATCTATTATTGCTCCTATCGTACAAGCTTGTGACGCTATCTCTGGCGCACGTCCAGGTGCTCGCCGTGAGATTGTAGAGGCATACGTAAAACGTCTCAATGACCTTGAGAATATTGCAATGTCCTACCCTGGTGTAACCAAGACTTATGCTCTTCAAGCAGGTCGCGAACTCCGTGTAATCGTGGGTGCCGATAAACTCAGCGACAAGGAGACCGAACTCCTATCATTCGATATCGCTAAGCGTATCCAAGACGAGATGACCTATCCGGGTCAAATCCGCATTACGGTTATCCGCGAAACACGCGCTGTTAGCTACGCGAAGTAATTTTCATCAAAATATAAAATAGCTCCTGGCTAGGAGCTATTTTTTTATAATGGATTAGTTAGATGAAACTTCGTAAGCGAATTATTTTAGAATTAGAGCGGTTGCGACGCAAGAATCTCCAGCACATGCACCCTCTGCAACAGCTGTTTTGGGAGTCCACCCTCCGCTGCAATGTGCACTGCCTGCATTGCGGTAGTGACTGCTCTAGCAGCGAAATTACACCCGACATGCCCGCCGAGGACTTCCTCCGTGTGATTGATCAATCCGTCACGCCTCATGTCGATCCGCATAAGGTGCTGATTATCATCTCTGGTGGCGAACCGCTGATGCGCAAGGACCTCGCTGAGGTGGGCGCAGCGCTCAAGCAACGCGGCTATCCTTGGGGAATGGTCACCAATGGATTGGCACTTACCGAAAAACGCTTTAAGGAACTTATGGCTGCGGGTTTGCGCTCTGTTGCTATCAGTTTTGATGGCTTAGAACTTGACCACAACTGGCTTCGCCAACACCCTCTTGCCTTTGAGGGTGCCACCCGCGCCATCAAGTTAGCTGCTGAATATAATCGTATGGTCGCAGCAAAAACATCCCTCCCCTCTGAAGGGGAGGCTAGGAGGGGTCTTCTCGTCTGGGACGTCGTCACCTGCGTTAATCAACGCACTATCCACCAATTAGATGAGATGCAGAAATATCTATGGTCTATCGGTGTGCGAAACTGGCGACTCATCACCATCGATCCTATGGGACGTGCTGCGGAGAATCCTGAACTTATTCTGACTCCCGAGCAACATCTCCAGTTGCTAGACTATATTCGCGAGAAACGCAAACAGGGCTTGCATATCTCTTACTCCTGCGAGGGATTTATGCCTGATTATGAATTAGAAGTGCGCGACCACTTGTTCCATTGTGCTGCGGGTGTGAGTGTCGCTTCCATACTAATTGATGGCAGTATCTCCGCCTGCACTAGTATTCGTGGAAAGTACTATCAGGGCAATATCTACAAGGACGACTTTTGGGATGTGTGGGAGAATGGCTTCGAAGATTACCGCAATCGCAAGTGGATGAAACAGTTAGAACCTTGCAACAACTGCAAACTATTTCGCTATTGCGAGGGTGGAGGAATGCATCTTCGTCGCGAAGATGGTACACTAATGCTCTGCCACCATCATAAGTTAAGTACTGATAATTAGAACTCTAATCTTAAAACAAATCACAGATAAGGTAATAACAACGAGAAACTTGTTCTCGTTGTTATTTTTTTACAGGGTCACAGGTTAAATCAATACCGAGCTTGCGGAATATCTTGCGATCCACTTCTGATAGCATCACAGTAGAATGGACTTGACAACCAGCTAGTTGTGGTAGAGCATCCAACGTTTTACGGCAATTCTCATCGTGCAAAGAGAGCACGGATAAAGCTACAAGTACTTCATCAGTATGTAGGCGTGGGTTACGGCCACGTAGGTAGTTGATCTTAGTATGTTGGATCGGCTCAATCATCGCTTGAGGGATAAGCTTCACATAGTGGTCTATTCCTACTAAATACTTGGTCGCATTGAGTAAGAGGGCTGCGCTAGAACCCAGCAAATCACTTGCTTCGGCGGTTATGATTGTACCATCGTGGAGTTCGATAGCCGCTACGGCCATGCTATTATCGCGTTCTTTGCGCTCCTTAGCCGCTACTGTGCATCGGCGGTCTTCGGTAGAGATACCTACTTGCTTGAAGAGACGGCCGATACGATTGACTACCGCCTCGCTGATATCACCGTTAGCGAAGTCATTGAGTGCATGGTAGTAACGACGGATAATCTCCTGCTTACTAGCTTGGCAGCAAGCCTCATCATCATCAATGCTACGACCTACCATGTTCACGCCCATGTCAGTAGGTGATTTGTATGGGTTGTGTCCGTAAATACCTGTGAACAAAGCATCTAGAACAGGGAAAATCTCTACATCACGGTTATAATTAACCGCAATCTTGCCATATGCCTCCAAGTGGAATGGATCAATCATATTGACATCATTCAGATCGGCCGTAGCCGCCTCGTATGCCATATTAACAGGATGCTTGAGTGGAAGGTTCCACACAGGGAATGTCTCAAACTTAGCATAGCCGGCTTGGTTACCACGTTGGTGTTCGTTGTAGAGTTGGCTGAGGCATACCGCCATCTTACCACTACCTGGACCAGGAGCGGTAACTACTACCAATGGACGGGTTGTCTCAATATAATCATTTTTACCAAAACCATCTGCTGAATCAATCAATGCTACGTTGTGTGGATAGCCTTCAATGGTATAGTGGAAGTAGGTCTTGATACCTAATCGTTCCAGGCGTTGGCTATACATCTGTGCCGAAGCTTGACCGCTATAGTGGGTGATAACCACGGAGTTAACGAGGAAACCGCGATTTATGAACTCGTCGCGAAGACGTAGCACATCCACGTCATAGGTAATACCTAAGTCTTGGCGTACCTTATTCTTCTCTATGTCGGCAGCAGAGATGACGATGACAATCTCCAAAGTATCACGCAGCTGCGTGAGCATAGTGAGTTTGCTATCAGGTTGGAAGCCTGGTAGCACACGACTAGCATGAAAATCATCGAAGAGCTTACCACCCAATTCGAGGTAGAGTTTGTTACCAAACTGCGCAATGCGCTCTTTGATATGCTCCGACTGTATGCGGATGTATTTCTCGTTGTTAAAAGGAGTCATATTTCTTTCTCCGTAAATTATAGTTGTATCCAAATTTGCCTGCAAAGGTACAAAAATATGATGACTTATGCAAGTTTTTGTTTTTATTTATGTACAGTATTGATGTTTTAGAAAAGTAAATCAATGACTTGTTCTGCAATAGATGGATCAGTAAGGCGCATGGAATAGTGGTGTTTGGTATTTATTCCAAGGTAATTTATGTCACCATACCATAAGATTTTACGATCTATGATAGCGCATTGCATACAAATGGATTCTTGCTTGGTAATAGATAATTCCTCTACAGGAGAAACGGTAAATAAGTCTAATTGATTCGTTGTTTCGCTATTGATGACTTCGCATGTGAATAGTTGTACATTGTAGCCAATGTGTTGTTTCTCTTGCAACAGATGAAGAATGTTGGATGCCTTCTCCGCATGGATTGAAGGGACATAGATAAGTATGGATTGTTGAG
>JAFYSB010000016.1 GCA_017546705.1 Paludibacteraceae bacterium | reverse complement strand
TTTTAAATACGAAAGGTTTAATACTAAGAAAATCAGTTGATTATATCATTTTACGCTGCTGTTTTTACGAAGATCGAAGCATCTCTCTAATCTGTGTCATTCGCAGGGAGTTAACAAAATTTTGATGCGGTTGCCCTGACCATATCTTAATTTTGATAGAAAATGATTTGATTTGGCACGGTATTTGTAGTAATGCTCATGTCTATATTTATTATGTGATGAAAACAACGCAGACCAACATATTGTTAGTAGAAGATGATGCTAGTTTGAGCACTGTACTTGCAGATTATTTGCGTAGTAAGGATTATACGGTAGAGACTGCGAATAATGGTAAGGAGGCATGGGAGTTAATTATGATTAAGCATTATGACTTGATCATTAGTGATATCATGATGCCTCGTATGAATGGTTTTGAGTTGCTTAAGTTGGTGCGCGCTCAATATCCTGATATGCCAATGATTATGCTGACTGCCAAGGTTGATCGCGACGATATTATGCATGCCTATGAATTAGGGTGTGATGATTATGTGACGAAGCCTTTCTCAATGGATATATTGATTTGTAAGATGGAGGCGGTGTTGCGCAGATGTCGTGTGCGTTTGGAGACGGAGCAGACGGAGTGGCAATTGGGTGATCTGCTGTTTGATTCAGTTCGTCAGCAAATAGGTGACCAACATCTTAGTTCGCGCGAGAATGATCTGTTGAAGATGTTGTGTCAGAGTATGAATAATTTGGTGGATCGCAATCGTATATTGATGAGCATATGGGGAGCTGATACGTATTTTAATGCACGTTCTTTGAGCGTATATATCAATCACTTGCGCAAATATTTGGGCGATAATTCTCCTGTGAGAATTATGAGTGTACATGGCAAAGGATATAAAATGGTGATAATGGACTGATAGTCCAAGACGAGAAACACGATAATGAGAAGAGGTCGTGTTTTTGTAAATAGTGTTTTTCATAATATGTGGGGAGAGTTCGATGTGAATCGCGCTCTCTTTTTTTGGAGGAAATTTGCATAAACCAAAAAAAAAGTGTACCTTTGCAAACGAATTAATTCAATGTAGCATATGAAAGTATTGCTTCTTTTCACAGGTGGTACCATTTCCATGGTACGCGATGCAGAGACAGGCGCGTTGCATCCAGCTGATATGCAAACATTCAAAGCTTTTGTTCCAGAATTGTTTGCTGGTGATATTCAGGTAGATATGATTCCTTTCGAGCCTCTATTAGACTCTTCGGATTTGAATCCTGATAACTGGCGACAGATGGCGCATGTCGTGCAAGATAACTACGATGCGTACGATGGTTTTGTAATTCTACATGGTACTGATACAATGGCATATTCTGCATCGGCATTGAGTTTCATGTTCGACAATTTGTGCAAACCAGTAGTGTTTACGGGAAGTCAGTTGCCAGTGGGTGTATTGCGCTCAGATGCCAAAGAGAATCTGTTAACAGCCATTGAGATAGCGGCTGCATATGACACGGATGGTAAAGCGATTGTACCTGAGGTAACGTTGTTTATGGATGGAGAGCTTTATCGCGGCAATCGTGCTACCAAACGCAATGCGGAGCACTTCTCAGCATTCAACTCCTATAACTATCCTGCGCTCGCGCGTGCAGGTGTACATATCACCTATAACCGCCAACTCATTCAACCGATAGGCAATACGGCACGTCCGCTGCATGTGTTTGAGCGGTTTGATACGCGCGTGGCCATTCTGAAGCTCTTTCCAGGTATCACAGAGGAGGTGGTGGCTGCGGTGTTGAATACACCCAACTTGCGCGGTGTAGTGTTGGAAACTTTCGGTTCAGGCAACGCTCCTTCACACGAATGGCTATACCAAAGCTTGCGCGATGCTGTAAATCGCGGCGTGGTGATTGTGAATAAAACGCAATGTAATACAGGCTCTGTCAGCATGGGGCAGTATGCAGTGAGTCTTAATTTGTTGAAGGCGGGAGTGATTTCAGGATATGACATCACCACTGAAGCCCTGCTTACTAAGATGATGCACGTGCTGGGCGAACATGGCGAAGATCTTGCGAAGGTCAAGAAAATGCTATCTGTGTCACTCTGCGGAGAATTAACCAACGTATAACCCCAAAATAACAATCATATGAAGAACTTACAACCTCAAGGTCTTTGGAATAATTTCTATGACCTTACTCAAATTCCTCGTCCTTCAGGACAAAAAGAGGAAATCAGTGCATTTCTTGCAAACTACGGTCGCTCGTTAGGCTTGGAAACAATTGTGGATGGAATAGGCAATGTGATTATCCGTAAACCTGCGAGTCCTGGCTACGAGAACCACCCTGGAGTGATACTCCAAGGTCATATGGATATGGTGCCACAGAAGAACAACGACACTGTATTTGACTTTGAAAAAGATCCTATTGAAGCGTATATTGATGGCGAATGGGTAACCGCCAAAGGTACTACCCTTGGTGCAGACAATGGCATAGGTGTAGCTGCTGCAATGGCTATTTTGGCAGACAAATCTGTGGTGCATCCACCATTAGAGGTACTTGTAACAGTGGATGAGGAAACTGGCATGTACGGCGCTTTCGCTTTGGAAGGTGGTCTGCTGCAAGGCAAGACGTTGCTCAACCTTGACTCGGAGGCAGAGGGCGAGTTATACGTTGGTTGTGCAGGCGGCGTGGATACTACGGCCAAATTTGCTTACACTCCAGTAGAAGTGGAGGAAGGTGACGTGGCTGTCAAGGTTAGCATTACGGGCTGCAAAGGTGGTCACTCAGGTTGTGATATCCACTTGCAACGCGCGAATGCCAACAAGTTGCTCTTCCGTTTCCTTAAGGAGGCAGTGGCTAATTATGAAGCTCGCTTGGCAAGTGTGGAAGGTGGTAGTTTGCGCAATGCGATTCCACGCGAAGCATCGGCTATTATTACCGTACCTGCGGAGGGCGTAGAGGATATTATGGATCTTGTAGCAGAGTGCGAAGACCTCTTTATCGCAGAGTATGACGGTGTAGAGGATAACATCCATTTGACAGCCGAGGAAGTGTCATGTCCTACTACCGAGTTGCCAGAAGATGTACAAGACTTCTTGATTCATGCTATCACTGCTTGCCCTCATGGTGTATATCGCGTGATTCCAGAAATGCCTGACGTGGTAGAGACTAGCAACAACCTGGCTATGCTCACTACCGCTGATAATTGCGTGACCGTATATTGCTTGACACGCTCGTCTATGGAATCTCGCAAAGAGGAGTTGCAGGAGATTATTCACTCCGTATTTGCGATGGCAGGCGCTGAGGTGGAGTTCTCTGGTTCCTATCCTGGCTGGAAGCCAAATCTCAAAAGTCATATTCTTGATGTCATGAAGACGACCTACCAAGCTAATTATGGTGTTGAACCACGCGTGATTATTATCCACGCTGGTTTGGAGTGTGGTATCATTGGTCGCAACTATCCACACATGGATATGATTTCCTTTGGTCCAACTATCAAATATCCACACTCACCAGATGAGCGCGTGAATATTGCTACGGTGGCAAAATTCTACGAATACTTGCTTGCTACATTGAGAGCATTGTAAGCAAAATCAACGATACGAAAATGGAGGGTATGAGCAGATATCCTCCATTTTTTTGTGTAGTTTCGTACTTGAAAATGAGCTTTTTGTGAAAAAAATCATGTGAAATTGCACTTTTTTTTCAAAAAATTTGGTCATATCAAAAAAAAGCAGTACCTTTGCACCCGCTTTCGAAAAGAAAGTGCGACATAACAATTGGTGCGGTAGTTCAGTTGGTTAGAATACATGCCTGTCACGCATGGGGTCGCGGGTTCGAGTCCCGTCCGCACCGCGAAGAAGATGCAAACGCATCTTCTTTTGTTTTTATGCATTTGTAGTGTTGAATCATCAATAAAGCGGACAAAGCCATATTCCCCCCTGTTTTGTCCAATTTTGGGCATGTTTTGCTAAATTGACTTTGCAAAAACGCGAAAAAGATGTTGTAAAACATATTTTTAAGGAGAAATATTTGGTAGATATGCAAAAAAGCAGTACCTTTGCATCGTGTTTTTCATGGTATTAGATTTAAGGTTAAGTAAGAGATTGGGTTGTCGAGAGGACAATCCTTCTTTTTTTTATATAGTTCCGATGTCTTTTCTCGCGTCGTATTTGCATATATGCTTTTTTTTTTGTAATTTTGCACGCTTTTTATGAAATAACGAATAGATGTATCGTTAAATATCCTAAAATAACTATGAGATTCAATTGAGATTATGGCTAGACGAGTAACAAGACCTACAGCGCCCACTACTTCAGGCGCACGACAAAAACCAATTACAGTAGAGAAAACTGGATTCAAAGATTTTATCCTTTCTACCCGCGACATGGTGATGAGCCATCGTTTCCGTTTGGCAGTGGGTATCATCCTAATCAGCATTACCTTAATGCTGGTGATTGCCTATATTAGTTTTTTCTTTACAGGTGCAAATGATTTCTCAATCATCGAGCAAGCAGAAGCACGTCGCGACATGCGTGTGGAAATACAAAATGCACTAGGATTACCTGGTGCGGTGATCTCGCGTTGGTTGATTGATGGTACATTTGGTTTGGTTTCACTGGCGGCTTTGGTGGCATTGGCATTATATGCTGTGCGTATGGTGACGGAGTTTTCTCTCAAGCGCCTGCGCCTATTGTTTATTACTCTTTTTACCTTGGTATGGGGATCGGTTGTATTAGGCTTTGCACAGCAGATGATAGGTGTTGGTACATTCTTCCGCTGGGGCGGAGCATTCGGACAAATGGTAGCCGCATGGGCAACATCCTACGTACAATGGCTCGGATTACTGATGATACTTATCGCGGTATTGGTGGTGTTCCTTATTGTTGTGGACAAACATTTCGTAGAACACTGCCAGCAATTCGCTCAATGGGTTGTAGGTTTATTCAAGAAATCTGAATCATCCGAATCATCCGACTCGTCCGATTTGTCAACTTTGTCGGACGAACCCGAGAATGCCGATAATGTCATTGATATCGTTATTGATTCCCAGCCAGAAGAAGACATCGAAGAGATTGACGATAGCGATATCCCTACGCTCGACTTTGCTCCTATTGAGATAGAAGAGCCAACTCCAGAGCCCATCTCCGAGAAGCTAACCGAACCAGAGGAGGATATTGAAATATCTGTAGAAGAAGTTAAAGAGGTTGAACTCTCGGAGGATGACCCTGAGTACTTGCTCAAGAAACTTGGTCCTTACGACCCTCGCAAGGATCTAGAATTATACAAGTTCCCTTCTCTCAACTTACTCAAGGTCTATGACAACGAGACGGCTCCTGTCATCAACCAGGAGGAGCAGCAAGCCAATGCCAACCGTATTGTCACTACGTTGCGCAACTATGGTATTGAGATTGAGTCTATCAAGGCAACCGTTGGCCCTACTGTAACGCTTTATGAAATTGTGCCTCAGGCTGGTGTGCGCATCTCCAAGATTCAAAATCTTGAGAGCGACATCATGCTTTCGCTTTCTGCGATGGGTATCCGTATTATCGCGCCTATCCCAGGCAAAGGTACTATCGGTATTGAGGTTCCAAACGAGAAACCACAAGTAGTATCCATGCACTCTGTGATTGCCAGCAAACGCTTCCAAGAGGAGCAAAAGATGAAACTGCCTATCTCCATCGGACGTACCATCACCAACGAGGTCTTTATGTTCGACCTTGCTAAGACCCCTCACCTCCTTGTTGCAGGTGCTACAGGTCAAGGTAAGTCTGTGGCGATCAACGCGATTATCACCTCTTTACTCTATAAGAAACACCCTGCCGAACTAAAATTCGTGATGGTGGACCCTAAAATGGTCGAGTTCGCCCCTTACAAACCACTGCTTCGTCACTATTTGGCTGCAACTCCAGACACCGAGGATGAGAATATCGTCATTGTGGATTGCGATAAGGTGGTCAATACCCTCAACTCGCTTGTAATTGAGATGGAGAATCGCTACAAACTGCTCATGGATGCAGGTGTACGTAACCTTGAGGATTATAATGAGAAGTTTGTCTCCCGACGCCTGAATCCTGAGAAATTGGTGGCGGATTCACTTCACCACCAATACCTGCCATATATCGTGATAATCATCGATGAGTATGGCGACTTTATCATGCAAGCAGGCAAGCAGGTGGAGACACCTATCGCACGTATCACACAGAAGGCGCGTGCCGTGGGTATGCATATGATTCTTGCCACCCAACGCCCATCGGTGAATATCGTCACAGGTGTGATCAAAGCGAATATCCCAACGCGTATCGCCTTGCGCACACAATCCGTAGTGGACTCGCGTACCGTGCTGGATACTAAGGGTGCTGACCAACTCATCGGTCGCGGTGATATGCTCTATTCGGGCAATGGTAATATCACCCGTCTACAATGTGCGTTCGTCGATACCCCAGAGGTGGATGCGATCGTAGAGCATATCGAGAAACAACAGCATTACTTCGAGCCATATCAACTGCCTGAATATATCCCAGAGGGCGGCGAAGGCGAAGCATTGGCACCTGGCGCCGTGGATCTCAAGCGTCTTGATCCTATGTTTGCAGATGTAGCACGCTATGTAGTGGCCAAGCAAGAGGGCTCTACCTCGCGCTTGCAACGTGCCTTTGAGATTGGCTACAACCGTGCGGGTAAGCTCTCCGACCAACTCGAAGCAGCGGGTATTGTGGGACCAAACAAAGGTCCTAAGGGACGCGATGTACTCATCCAAAGCCTCGATGAATTGGACAAGAAACTACAAGAATTAGGTTGCTAAGATGAAACTATTGCTAATAACGTTCACAATACTCCAATCCCTCTTCGCGACTTTGGAGCAAAAGACTTTGGTGTCAGATTTCATGTTGACAACTGTCAACTCTCAATTGTCAACTACCCCAATGACCTACACGGGTAATCTTGCAATGCACGGCAAGCAATTTGCCTTGACTATGTTTGCGATGGAAGCGGCATATGATGGCAATACCTTATATATATATAGTGATGATACAGAGGAATTGACTCTTTCCACGCCTACAGAAGAGGAACTTACCCAAACCAATCCTTTCCTATATGCGCAAGCCTTATTGCCTGTTTGCCAGTACGCTGAGAAAGTCGTAGGCGACAAGACGCAAATTACGCTAACTCCACACGACCGTTCGGCTGGTATTCAGAAGTTTGTGTTGCGCATCGCAACTGCCACTTTGTTGCCTGCTGCCATTGAGGTACATGAGGACGAAGGCAAGCTTACCACGCTTCGTCTTGATAATGCTCGTTATACAGATGAAACTCCTTCTTTTGCTATTGAAAAGGAGGATGCCTTTGTCAATGACTTGAGGTGATGGGTAATTCCGCTTTATTTCTCGAAACCACTCCGAAAGCATTTCGATACCACTCAGTTACCATCTAATACTTTCCTAGTATGTTGTTTGTGGTCTGCTGCATCGTTTTTGGCTGATTGGCTGACGGATAAAGGGTGTGTATAGACTCTTTTGAAGGGCTTTCTGTAAAAAAATAAAAAAATATTTGGTCAGTTCAAAAAAAAGTAGTACCTTTGCACGCTTTTTCGGCTTTTGGGCTTCCAAGTAGCGCTGCCGAGGGGACGGATGATACCATTGTTAACTGTCAATTGTCAACTGTTAACTGCCAATTGCGTTTGGTATGCCAACGTCGAAGACTCTGCATCTCGCCTGACCGATGTAACTAATTAAAAAACATTTGATTAAATGTACGCAATTGTAGAAATGCAAGGCCTCCAATACCGTGTTGAGGCTGGCAAGAAACTCTTTGTTAACCGCATGGCTGCTGAGAAGGGCGCTGAGGTAACATTCGAGAAAGTGCTTCTCGTTGATAATGACGGAGAAGTGAAAGTAGGTGCTCCTGTTGTAGAGGGCGCTAAAGTTGTTTGCGAAGTACTCGACAATGAGTGCCGTGGCGAGAAAGTTCTCGTTTTCCACAAAAAACGTCGCAAAGGCTATCGTAAATTGAACGGCCATCGTCAAGATTTGACCAATCTCATCGTTAAGGAGATCGTTTTGGCTTAATTGTTTAACCTTTTTAAAAGCAAAGTTTAAGAGATATGGCACATAAGAAAGGTGTCGGTAGTTCCAAGAACGGCCGTGAATCAGAAAGCAAACGACTTGGTGTAAAAATCTTTGGTGGTCAATTCGCTAAAGCAGGTAACATCATCGTGCGTCAACGTGGTACTGTACACAACCCAGGCGAGAATATCGGTATGGGTTCTGACCACACTCTTTTCGCTCTTACAGATGGTATCGTATGCTTCCAAAAGAAGCGTAACAACAAATCTTACGTATCTATCCAACCTATTGCTGAGGCATAATCGGATAGAGAAATAAACTAAAATTTCTCCTACCGATTGCATACGCAATTCGGCAGGAGAAATTTGTTTTTATTTACAACTCTGAACAATCCAGAACAGCGGCTTAGCCGCGCTGAACAGCCCGTTTACGGGCACTGAACAAGACTTTTGTATGCTAACACTCAAACAAATATACGACAATAAGGTAGCTATTATTGCGGGCTTGGAAAAGAAGCATTTTGCCAATGCTGCTGAGACTATTGAGCAAGTGATTGTTCTTGATACCGAGCGCAAAGCAGCACAGCAAAAGAAGGATACTGCCTCAGCGGAGATGAACCGCATCTCCAAGTCTATTGGTGCGCTCATGGCACAAGGCAAAAAAGAAGAGGCAGAGGCTGCCAAAGCACAAACAGGCGCACTCAAACAAGCTATCCCTGGCTACGAACAAGAGATGGCGAAGGCAGAAGAGGCATTGACTTCCCTTCTCCTTACTATCCCTAACGTACCTTATGACCTCGTACCAGAGGGCGGAAGTGCAGAAGATAACCTCGTGGTGAAAATAGGCAATTGGGCGAACCAACCTATGCTTGACAAACTCGCTGCTGAAGGTACCATCGCTCTCCGCGATTGGGATACCGCTACCGACGAACAACTGTCAACTGTTAATTGTCAACTGTCAACTGCAAAACTCCCTCACTGGGAATTGGCGAAGAAATACAACCTCATCGATTTTGACCTCGGTGTCAAAATCTCTGGTGCAGGCTTCCCTGTATATATAGGTATGGGCGCGCGCCTGCAGCGCGCGTTGATTAACTTCTTCTTGGCTGAGGCGAACAAGGCAGGATATACCGAGATTATGCCTCCTACCGTGGTCAATGAAGCCAGTGGTTATGGTACAGGTCAATTGCCTGATAAAGAGGGACAAATGTACCACTGCCAATTGGATAATCTCTATCTCATTCCTACAGCAGAAGTACCTGTAACCAATATCTATCGTGATGTAATTCTTGAGGAGGCACAACTCCCTATCAAGAACTGCGCTTACACCCAGTGCTTCCGCCGCGAGGCAGGTTCATATGGCAAGGATGTGCGTGGTTTGAACCGTCTTCACGAGTTTAGCAAGGTGGAGATTGTGCGTATCGACACTCCAGAACATTCCGATGCTAGTCACAAGGAAATGTTGGAGCACGTAGAGGGATTGCTCCAAAAACTCGAACTCCCTTATCGTGTACTTCGCTTAAGTGGTGGTGATATGTCATTCACTGCGGCGCTCTGCTATGACTTTGAAGTGTATTCAGAGGCACAACATCGTTGGTTGGAAGTGTCTTCAACTTCTAATTTCGATACCTATCAAGCTAATCGCTTGCACTGCCGTTACCGACGATCTGAGGATAAGAAGGTAACGCTCTGCCACACACTCAATGGTTCAGCATTGGCATTGCCTCGTATTGTGGCGGCGTTGTTGGAGAACAATCAAACACCAGAGGGTATTCGTATTCCTGCTGCGCTCCAACCATATATGGGTTGCGAAATGATAAAGTAATATTTTTTTTGATAGAACAATAGGATAAGATCAGACTGAGAGATTCAAAAAAAATACTACCAAATACCAATCAAAATCGCCTACCCAAGTTAGATTGAGTAGGCGATTTTTATGTTATAAAACATATAAATGATGTGATAAATATGTTAAAAAACACATTTTTCTTGGTAAATATTTGGTTGTTTCAAAAAAAAGTAGTAACTTTGCGCGATTTTTATCGTTTTTGTAAAGGTGCTTTGTAGAAAACGATAGCAGTGCATGGTGTAAATTAGGATAAAATTAATTATAAATAACATTATAATGAAACGTATTTACTGTTTAATGGTTACCTTGTTGCTGGTGGTTTGTGCTTCGGCTCAGACTAAAGTAACTGGTACAGTTTATGAAGAAGCAGGTGTTGGCGCGATTGGTGCTAACGTTGTGGCTGAAGGAACTACTGTCGGTACAGTGACTGACTTTGATGGTTTCTTTGAGTTGACAGTTCCTGCTGGAGTAAAAAATCTGATTATCTCCTACATGGGTTACAAGACGATGACGGTTCCTGTAAAACCAAACATCAACGTTACCCTCGAGAGTGATGCACAACAAATCGAGGAGGTTGTCGTTACCGGTATGGTGAAGCAAGATAAGCGCTTGTTTACGGGTGCTGCTACCAAGTTGGAGGCGGATGAGACCATGCTTTCGGGTGTGGCTGATGTGAGCCGCAGTTTGGAAGGCCGTGCCGCTGGTGTGAGCGTGCAAAACGTGAGTGGTACTTTTGGTACTGCACCTAAGATCCGTGTGCGTGGTGCAACATCTATTTACGGTGCGAGCAAGCCTTTGTGGGTTGTGGATGGCGTCATTTTGGAGGATGCTGTGGAGTTGAGCGCAGATGACTTGTCATCAGGTGATGCTACTACTTTGATTGCGAGTGCAATTTCTGGTATCAACTCGGAGGATATTGAGAGTTTCCAAATCTTGAAAGACGGTTCTGCTACCTCTATATATGGTGCGCGCGCGATGGCGGGTGTGATTGTTGTAACTACCAAGAAAGGTAAAGCTGGTCAATCAAAATTGAACTATACTGGTGAAGTTACCTATCGTATGGTGCCTTCATATGATGACTATAATATCTGTAACTCGCAAGAGCAAATGGGTATCTACCAAGAGTTTGAGCGCAAAGGTTGGCTCGAATATTCTTCGCTCTATGGAGCAAAGAACTCTGGTGTGTATGGTCGTATGTATGCCTTGATTGATGCGGCTAAGGGTGGCAATGTAGGTTTGCCTAATACTCCAGAGGCTAAGAATGCTTATCTGCGTGCGGCTGAGTTCCGCAATACTGATTGGTTTGCAGAGCTATTCAATCAAACGGTAATGCACAACCACTCAGTATCTTTCTCTACAGGTAGTGAGCGTGCACGTGTGTATGCGTCTCTGTCTGCTATGCAAGATCCAGGATGGTACAAAGCTAGTGAAGTAGCTCGTTTTACGGGAATGATGAATGCTAGTTACGATGTATTGCCTACTACTAGCAAACAAAAACTGACCGTAGGTATTGCTACTATGGGTAGTTACCGTAAGCAACAAGCGCCTGGTACTATTTCTGCAAGCACTGACCCTATCAATGGTACTGTGAGTCGTGAGTTTGATATCAACCCATTCTCTTATGCGATGAATACATCGCGTGCGATGGATCCTGAGGAGACTTATCGCCGTAACTACTGCGATTTCAATATCAACGATGAGTTGGCAAACAACTATATTGACATCAAAGTAACCGACTTGAAGTTCCAAGGTGATATTAACTGGAAGCCTGTTCGTGGTCTTGAGATTGCCGCATTGGCAGCTATTCGCTACTATTCAAGTCGCCAAGAGCACAATATTAAGGACGATAGCAACCAAGCACGTGCATATCGTGCAGGTATTGATCCAGAGAATGCTACAATTCGCGACTCCAACCCATATCTCTATTCAGATCCAGATGATCCATTGGCATTGCCTGAGACCGTATTGCCAAAGGGTGGTATCTATGACTTGACCGAATATTCATTGACTTCTATGGATCTCCGTGCTACAGTTGCTTACAATGCGGACTTGGGTAAGACTGGAGATCATATTCTCAACTTGTTTGCAGGTTCTGAGTTGAACTCTACCGACCGTCAAGCGATATGGTTCCGTGGTTGGGGTTATCAATACAACAACGGTGGTATTCCATATGTGGATTATCGCCTCTTCAAGCAAAGTCAAGAAGAAGGTACAGACTACTATTCTAATAGTTTCCAATACCTTCGCAACCTTGCATTCTTCGGAATGGCAACTTATTCATACAAAGGACGTTACACCATCAACGGAACGCTTCGTTACGAAGGTTCGAACATGTTAGGTAAGAGCCGCCAAGCGCGCTGGTTGCCTACATGGAACGTATCTGGTTCGTGGAATGCGCATGAGGAAAATTGGTGGGCGCCTGCATTTGGCAAGGCTTGGACTTATGCCAGCTTGAAGGCTAGCTACTCATTGACAGCAGACCGTGGTCCTGCAAGCAACTCATTAGCAGTATTCCAGTCATTTACTCCATGGCGTCCAAGTACATCTGCAAATGAGTCTGCTATTATCCTTGCGGCATTGGAAAATTCTGAATTGACCTATGAGAAGAAAAATGAGCTCAATATCGGTGTAGCCTTCGGTTTTGTAGACAACCGTATCAATGTAGAGTTCGACTGGTATCGCCGTAACAACTTCGACCTTATCGGTTATACTCAAACCATGGGTGTGGGTGGTGTTACCACCAAGTTGGCGAATGATGCTACCATGGAGTCAACAGGTTGTGAGTTTACTATCTCAACTACCAACATTAAGACTAAGGACTTTAAGTGGACAACTGACTGGATTTTTGGTTGGGCGGAGAATACCATTACTAAATTGGATTCGCGTTCACAAGTGTATTCGCTCGTAAATGGTGTGGGTCGTACTGAAGGTCGTCCAATTGGTGCACTCTATAGTATTCCATTCGCAGGTCTGACAGAGGAAGGTCTTCCTACATTCTTCATTGACGCTGAGCATACTCAAGTAGTGGGACCTGGTAACTATGCAGCCATCTACTTCCAAGAATACGAAAATATAGATTATTTGAAATACGAGGGTACTATTGATCCTAAGATTACTGGTTCGTTTGGTAATACCTTCTCTTGGAAAGGTTTGAAACTCAATGTGTTCTTTACTTATAGCTTCGGTAACGTCCTCCGTTTGGATAACCTCTGCCCTGTATATAGCAGCGACTATAGCGACCTTACAGCCAGCATGAAGGAAATGAAGAACCGCTGGATGGTACCTGGTGATGAGAATGTTACAACCATCCCATCCATTCCTACCGTTCGCCAAATGCGTGAGATCGATGCACTCAGCAATGCATATTCTGCATACAACTACTCTACTGAGCGTGTGGCTAAGGGTGATTTCATCCGACTCAAGGAATTGTCTTTGGCATACGATTTACCTAAGAAGTATTTTGAGGGACAAAATGCTGTATCAAGCTTTGGTGTGAAACTTAGTGCAACCAACTTGTGGTTGGCATATGCTGACAAGAAGTTGAACGGACGTGACCCTGAGTATTATAACACAGGTGGTGTGTCTTCTCCTGTTCCACGCCAATTCACATTGACCGTAAAATTAGGATTCTAATCAAACCTAACACTTAATTAAGAAAGGAATATGAAAATGAAAAAGAATATATTTGTTATCATTGCTTTGTTAGCGTTAGTTACAACGGCTTGTAATTTCTTGGATAAAGAGCCAGACTTGCGTGCTACTATTGACAACAAAGAGAAAGTACAACTTTTGTTGGTGAGTGCTTATACCGATGCGAATAGTGCTCCTCTTTGCGAGTATTCATCCGACCAAGTGGTTGACAACAACGTGCCAGACCCAAAGACAGGTCAAGCCAATGCAGTTAATCCATTGGATGAAATGTACAACGAGATTTTCGCTTGGAGACCTGTTAAGCAATCAAGCAATGACTCTCCAAAACTGATTTGGGATGCTCACTATACAGCTATTGCTACAGCAAACTCTGCGCTTGAGGCAATCAAGAAACTTGAGGAGCAAGGCGTTAATATGGATGCAGAGAAGGGTGAGGCATTGCTCTCACGCGCATATCACCACTTCTTGCTGGCTGGTGTATTCTGCCAAGCGTGGAAGAACGCGGAAGATAGTAAGAAGGATCTCGGTCTTACCTATATGATGCAACCAGAGACCAAGGTGGCTCCTGTGTATTCACGTGGTCCAGAATTGGAGGTCGGTTTGGATCTCAATGGCGATACAGCTTGGATTGGTGGTTCGTTGTATCACACTTTTATGAATATCCAAAAAGATCTTGAGGCTGGTTTGAAACTTGTTTCGGATGAGTACTATAGCGTGCCTCGTTACCACTTCAACGTGAAAGCTGCTCACGCTTTCGCTGCACGTTTCTATCTCTACAAACGTGAATGGGCGAAGGTGGTGGAGCATGCAGATTATGTATTGACTACAACAGATGAGACCACTTTGTCAATGCTCTTTGATGCAGCAACTAACCGTGATCAAAGTAACATTGAGTTGGCATTTAAGCATTATATAGATGTGAATGCTCCTTCTAACCTGTTGCTAATCGCTACTTACTCATCTTCAGCTTATGCACACTTCCCAACATATGGTCGTTATCAGGTCAATGGTGACGCTCAAAACTTTGCTACGCATGGAGCAGGTCCTTGCTGGACAGGACAATTCCCTGGTGTAGGTTTTTGGAGTGCTGATCAGAAATTGGGTGGTTTTATCGCAAAAGATTATTACGACTTTGAATATACCGACAAAGTGGCAGGCTATGGTTACGTTCGTATGGTGAGTCGTGCGTTTACTACCAACGAAACACTACTTTGCCGTGCTGAGGCAAAGGCTCATCTCAATGACTTGGCTGGTTCCGCTAATGACTTCCGTCTGTGGTGTCAAAGTTATAATGTAGGTGGTCGTATGAACATGTATGCTGACAGTACCGTGAAATTGGATGCTGCAATTATTACTAAGTTCTATACAGAGAAGGCTGGTACAAAGTTTGCTCCAGTATTGCACAACCAAGATATGGCAGCAGATTGGGTAATAACTCCAGAGCAAATGCCATTTGTACACTGTGCATTGCATTTCCGCCGTATTGAGGGTATGCATGATGGCTTGCGTTGGCACGACCTCAAACGCTACGGTATAGAGATAGAGCACGTACAAGGTAAAGACGCTCCTCGTAAATTGCTTTGGAACGATGACCGCCGTGCTATCCAATTACCACAAGAGGTTATCGTAGCAGGTATGACCGCTAACCCACGCGAGGTAATGGGTGATAACTTGGATGGTAGCATGACAACCTCCCCATCTCTTAATCCAAGTGATGTATATACCCAATCAACTCCTACTTATACAAGCGCTGCTTCTTTGCCAAGTGGTAGTGATGTGAAGTTGGTGGAGGAAGAGGAATCAAATAATGATTAACTACTAAATAATAATAGTTATGAAAAGTTTATATAAAATATTAGCAGTTGCTTGTCTTGTGATGGGCTTCGCTGCTTGTGAAAATGAGCAATTGACGGGTGAGTCTATTTTCATTGATCCTGTAATTGACACCACCACTTACACCTATCAATTTGATAAATGGTTGGATAAATACTATACAGAGCCATACAACGTAGAGTTTCTCTATAAGTTGGATGACAATGCAACTGACCCTAACTACAACGTAGTACCCGTTAGTATCGGTATGGCAGATACATTGGCACACTTGGCATTGTATTTGTGGTATGATGTGTATGATTCTGTAGTAGGTCCTGAGTTCTTGCCAGAGTATGGACCTAAGATGATTCAGCTTATTGGATCATCTATGATGGACCCTGTGAATAATACCGAGAAACTCGGTTATGCGGAAGGTGGTATCAAGATTACTCTCTTGAAGATCAACAAGATGCAACTGAACAACATTGATAACCTCAATGAGTATATCTTTAAGACCATGCACCACGAGTTTGCACACATCTTGCACCAACAAAAGAACTATCCTACTGAGTTTGCACAAATCACTCCTGCGAACTACGACCCTATCAAGTGGCAAGAGCGTACTTATAAAGAAGCTTGGCAGTTGGGCTGTGTAAGTAACTACGGAAGTAGCGAGGCACGCGAGGACTTCGTGGAGGTGATTGCTAACTATATCGTGAAACCAGATGCTTGGTGGGCTAACATGCTCAAAGAAGCGGGTACCGAAGGTGCTGCACTCATCAATCAGAAATGGGAAATCTGCAACAATTGGCTTGCTGAGAAATGGGAAATCAGTTTGGATGACCTCCGCGCTGAAGTACAAAAGCGTCAAGCTAATTTGGATTGGGAGATGATTATGAGTTTTGATGAAATGTTGAAGGAAAAACGTGAAAACGCTAAAGAGTAAGGAGAAGGATTATGAAAGCAAAATATTTAGTAATAATTGGCTTGTTGGCTGCTACATTTGCAGCTTGTAGCCGCGATGAAGAAAGTTTGTTTGATAAGCCAGCTGCCATTCGTGCACAAGAGGCTATTGATAATGCATTTGATGTATTAACCTCTGCCGAGAATGGTTGGGAGATGGCATATTTCCCTAACTTGGAGGCAAGCGCAAAGGGCTATAATATGGTGTTGAAGTTCAATAAGAATGGTAATGTGAGTGTAACAGCTAAGAATAGTGCAACTACAGCTAATAAAATACTTACTGATACCGCAAGTACATGGGCTGTAAAGAGCGACTACGGACCAATTCTCACGTTTGACACCTACAATGATGTCTTCCACGCATTTTCAGACCCTAAAGATAATGGCGCAGGTTTCCTCGGTGACTATGAGTTCTTGATTCTCAAAGCTACACCAGAGTTGGTAATCCTCAAAGGTAAAAAGCATAGTGCATACACTATAATGCGCCCTATGAAGAATACCGACTTGCCTGCATATTTCGCAGCATGCGAGAAGATGCAAACTAACCTCTTTGGTAACAACAACATCGTAACCCTCACACAAGGTAACGAAAAAATGTACCTCTACAAAGGTGCGGATGGTCAATTCCAAAGTGCTGCGTATGGTTCTCCACTGGTGGCTGAAGAAGCAACCTATCACCCTGTATGCTCAACAGAAGATGGTATCATCGTATCTACTGGTTTTGGAGAGGATGTACACGACCATATTTTCTTGTATGATAGCATCAATGGTGAACTCAAGAGTGAGGCAGGTGCTGTAATGAATGCAGGTAACTTGAATGTGCTCTTTGGTGCTTACTTTACCGATAATGCATTGGGTTGGGCTGTGGATTCTGAAGGTCAAGAGACAGTAGATGCACTTATAGCAGCCGTTAATACTGCAATGAATAATACATCTGCTAAAATGAAGGTGATGGGTTATGGCTACAAACAATCATTGAATATGTATGAAGGTGGATATTTCTTACTTGTGAACTTTACCTACAAACAAGGCAAGAAGAACCAAGAGAAGAAACTGGTTTGGACTATTGATTTGACACAAGATGAGAATGGTGTCACTGTGGCGAATGCTGTCCCTTATGATAGTAATACTGAGACTTTCTTAGGTCAAATCCCTTCTGCTCAGGCAGTTGCTGATATGATGTTGGGTTCTTTCAAAGCTGTTCCATTACAAGGTTACCTCTTTAATGCCGCTGCAGGTATGAAACTTGTGGGTGAAAAAGAATTGGTAATAAGAGGTGCTAACAATATTAAAATGTAAGATATACTTATATAAATAACGAGGAAAACCTCATAATGTTTAACAACAAAATTTTTTAAGGTATGAAAAAGATTACTCTTTTAAGTGCAGTGCTCGTAGCAGGTATGGCTACCGCACAAGTTCAAATGACTGCTCTTGAGAACATGGAAGTTCGTCAAGTTGTCGCTACACAATCCGTAGAAATGGATCGCGAGATTACTATGGAGGAATGGAATGCAGAGTACATTGCTAAACAACAAAAGGCAGCAGCAGAAGATTATGCGGCTCATGATTACTATTATGTTGATGGTATGATGCATTGGGGTCTTACTCCAACTTTTATGAGTTTGGCAGTTGATTTGATTGCTATTCCTTATATGGAAAGCGTAGTATGGAAGAACCTTTATGGTCCAACAGATTGGTATGATCAATATGATGATGCCTTGCTTGCAGAGGATAGCGAGACTTTGGTGGCAGAAGGTTGGTATGGTATTGATGGTATTGGATATTATCTTCCTTATACCACAGATCATACTTTGACTCAAAATGGTGTAGATTATCTCATCAAGGGTTACAAGTTTGCAGCAGGAAATGAAAATGGCGGTTTGTTGGCTTCAGGTGCTTCTCCATATACAATCTCTACTGGTGAGAATATTCCTCTTACCCTTTGCGGTATGGCCACTGATCCTATGGATAATGGTAATGGTTCTGACTTCTATCGTATTGGTGCAGGTGCGCGTGGTGCTTATGCTTATGGTACAAACTTGATTGCTGATACCTTAGGTACTAGAGCTGATACTCTCCTTTCTACTGTTCGCAACGTTAGCCCATTGAATATTAGTTCTATTAATATTCCTCTTTATAACGTCAATGGCACTACTATGATTCCTGAAAATGCAGAGATTAAGATTGAAATCTTCGCAGCAGACTTGAATCGTGGCATTATCTACACTGACTCTATTCTCGGTACAACTGTGGCTACTGTTGAGAACTTCTTGGAGATCCAAACTGGTTTGGGTACTTTGGTTGCTACATTCCAAGAGGAAGACCCATTTGGTGGTATGATGGATGTTTCTGTAGTAGTTGAGGGTGACTTCGTTGTTCAATTGACTGGCTTCAACGAGTCTGGTTGTGATTTCGGTATTTATGCAGACTACTATACTCCTGGTGGTACAACAGTTTATTGCGTAAATGGCAAATATACTCCAATCTTCTCTGCAAGTTCTAACCTCGCTATCATGTATGATGCTTACTGGCCAACTGTACAAGATGTAGCAGGAAATGTGATGAATGTTTCTGTTGAGGGTGGTGAGGCTTACTATGTTGAAGAAGGCAATACATACACTCTCTTGTACACCAATGTATATGATGTGGATGCCTTGTGGTCAGTTGACTATCCAGAGTGGATGGAGGTAGAATACTTCCTTGCAAACGTTGGTACCGAAGAGGCACCAGAACCTGTAGTTGCTGTAGCTGTTACTGTAGAACCATTGACAGAGGGTACAGGCCGTCAAGGTGTTGTAACTTTCAATGCTGATGGTTATGTATATGAACTTATTGTAAACCAAGGTGAAGTTGAAACTGGCGTTGAGAACGTAGTTACTCCTTCATTCAATGGCAAGATCTACAACCTCCTCGGTGTTGAGGTAGATGAGAACTACAAGGGTATCGTTATCAAGAACGGTCAAAAGTACATTCAATAATCTAGAATTATACAAATCTATAGCATATAGTTCATCTATAACCTATAGATTCAATCTAGAAAAAGTAAGAGCTTGCCAATCGGCAAGCTCTTTTTTTTGTATCTCTAAGGTATCAAACAAAATTTAGACAAAATTAGACCGAAAATTATCAAAAATCTTACAAGCAAAATGCTAAATAGTGTGGGATAGTCAATATACCATCACTTCTGCCAATATTGTAACTCCCTACTTTGACGGCTTGATAAATATGGTACTTATCTGGATTGTTCAAAATGGTACGTAAGGATTTTGCTTGTCCTGTGGTTGCTTTGCACTCCAGCAATGTGCATTCTCCTTTGTATCTCATTACAAAATCTATTTCTAATCCACCCTCTTTGTGGTAATAGTACAATGGGCGTTGCATTTTTCCAAGAAAATCAGCTAACAAGTTCTCAAAGATTGCACCTTTATACCCTAACAAATCGCCTTGCAAAATATCCGCTTGCGTACCATCTTCCAACATGCTAACAAATAAGCCCGTATCTGCCATATAGACCTTAAACACATTGTCTATCGCATTGCCAGCAAGGGGCAACTCTGGCATTTGCAGATTGTAGCAACGACGAATAATACCCGCGTCCTCAATCCATTGCAAACATGACCAATAGTCTTTCGCACGTGCGCCGGTGCGGATAGTGGAGTATTGAAACTTCTTGTTTTCCTTGCTCAATTGCTTTGGAATAGAATCAAAACATGCTCGGATACGTGCTTTCTCTTCTTTAGATGCATACTTGATCATGTCAGAGCGATAACCATCTACTATACTTCGCTGCACATCTAATACCATTTGCATGTTATGTGTCTGAACAAAGGTATTTACCGCCTCTGGCATGCCGCCAACCACAGCGTATTGCAATAGGTAATTACTCATTGTATCATGCAAACTTTCAGGAATGGGTGTTTCTTGCTCAAAAGACTGGCGTAATGTTTGGAAGATTTCATCTTTTAATCCGATAGCCCACAACCATTCTTCAAAATCCATGGGATACATGTCCACAATCTGTTCGTACCCGACTGGAATAGCCGCCTCCATATCCTCTAAGTCATTGCGATAGCCATTCACACCCAATAGCGAGCCAGTACATAGAACATCGTATCGCCCATCCAACTTAAAGAATTTTAATGCTGTGCGCGCACGAGGACACTCCTGTATCTCATCCAACACAAAACATGTTTTTCCATGGACAATCGGAATAGAAGGAAAAGCTGCTGAAATAAGCATCGTGATTGTTTGTACATCTAATGCCCCTTGAAAAAATTTCTTGTAAGATGGTTGTTCATGAAAATTGAGGTATATCACATGCTCGTAATTAGCACGAGCAAAAGACAAAACCGAGTAGGTTTTACCGCATTGACGACATCCTTTCACCACCAATGGCTTACGATCGGGATTCTGCTTCCATTGCAAAAATAATTGCTCAATTTTTCTCCTCATATTAAAATCTGCTGATTTTCAATTGAATAACACTTTTCTTGACGAGTTTGTCGTGTTTTTTAACACTTTTCGGGACGAGTTTTCGCTGCAAAGGTACACTTTTTATCTGATATGAGCAAGTATTTTGCAAAAAAAATGCAATTTTCCAAATACTCCATATAACAGAAACTCTGCGAAAAGTGCCAAAAAAAACGACTTTTCGCAGAGTTTTGTTGTATTATCAAACAAAGATTAGACCGAAAATTAGCAAAGATTTCAGGGAGTTTGCACTACCAAAATGATAGAATAAGATACAAAATTAACCAAAATTATCTGATTTCATAAGTGATTGATATTTAGTGTGATATTTGAAAATTCAGTAATTTGGCGCCGATTTGTTCAGTAATTTGGCGCAAAGGTAATGCTTTTTTATGAAATACATAATAAATTGCATGAAAAAAATGCAATTTATTGCAAAAAGTGCATTTTTTTAGTGCAGAATAGAATGTGTGACCTCCTTGGTATGGAAGTTGATGAGACATACAAGGGCGTTGTTATCAAGAACGGTCAAAAGTTCATCCAATAATCTTCCCTTACGAACATCCTAAATCGTAAGATAAAAGGATAAAACAAACAAAACGCGACTCCATCCGAGTCGCGTTTTATTGTTGGCATATGTTTTGCTTCACTGGGTCTTCTGTGGGGGCCACGAATAGTGCGTCTATTGTCCGTCTATTGTGCGTGTATTGTGCGTGAATAGTGCGATACGGAAGGGGAATTTTGTGTGTTTAGTCGTACAGCAGGGTGTAGATTCTTTCGGGGGCGAAGACTTCATTGGCGACGTCTTGCAGTTGTGTAGGGGTGATCTGTTGCACTTTAGCAAAGGTCTCTTGCCATGCAGGGGCATGGTGGTGATAGAGCATCTGCTTCGCCATCGCCAGCGCATTATTTTCTTGGTTCTCTGCCGATATAGCCATTTGTCCCTCCAACTGACGCAGGGCTCGTTGGAGTTGCGCTGATGTGAGCGTCGTGTCGCGCAGTTGCTTGAGCTCCTTGTGGCAGAGCTCCAGGCATTGCTCCTTATGCTGTGGCTCACACGCCAGATAGATATTCCAATAGCCCGTATCACTCAGGGGCACTGCCTGCGAGTCGATGTTATAGACTAGACCGTGTTTTTCGCGAAGGCTCAGATACAATCGGCTGGACATGCTGCCACCGCCCAAGATATTGTTCAGCAGGTACATGGTCAACTGCTTAGGATGCCCGATAGGGTAGGCATGCGACCCCAGCATGATATGCGTCTGGTGGGTGTGGCGTTTGTATGTTCGGGTATAGGCGATAGGCGATTGGTTACAGGACGCTTCGCTATAGGACGCTTCGCTATAGGAAATAGGCGATGAGGCGAGGAGTTCTTTTTTTGCGGCAGAGATGACTTGTTGGGGTGTGACGTTGCCCAGTACGAAGAGCACCATGCGCTCAGGGCGATAGTGCTGCTGCATCCAGTTGAGGGCAATATCGGGCGACTTAGATATACGGCGGAGGGTTTTCTTGGTGCCGAGGATAGGCATAGCGAGTGAACTGCCCTCGAAGATCATGTTCTCGAAGTCATCATAGATGAGCTCGCTGGGCGAATCATTATAACTCTCTATCTCGTCGAGGATGACGGTGACTTCCTTGTCAGTTTCTTTCTTGTTGAAAGTGGGATGAAGCACCATCTCTGCGAGCAGGTGGAGGGTGGTGCGAAAGTGATTGCGCAGGGTGGCTGCGTAGAAGGTGGTTTCCTCCTTGGTGGTATAGGCATTGATTTCGCCGCCAATACCCTCAATATGATTGATGATTTGGCGGGCAGTGTAATGTTCAGTCCCCTTGAAGACGCAATGCTCTATGTAGTGTGCCATGCCGTTCTCATTGGGGAGTTCGTGGCGAGTGCCTGCACCAATCATCAGACCGACATAAACGACGGGAGAAGTGGTCTTGCGGTGGACAATTTGCACACCGTTGGGTAAATTATGATAAAAAGTATCGCTCATTTGTTAATAAAAGCAAAGTTTTTGCTATTTTTCTTGCGTATGTGTATTTTTTTTACTACTTTTGCACCCGATTTCTGCGGCATTGGCGGAATTGGTAGACGCGCTAGACTTAGGATCTAGTTTCGAGAGGAGTGAAGGTTCGAGTCCTTTATGCCGCACAACGGGTTGCAAGACCCGTTTTTTGTATCAAAATACAAATCGATAACAAATATTAATTATTAACTGGTAATTGTTAAATATATTATGCGTAAGTTATTTATATTTTTGGTTTTAGTTGTTGTTGCTGGTGCAATGACCAGTTGCTTGGAGTATAAAGAGCCTCAATACAGTCCTCAAATTTATAGTTCATTATTTTATGTGAATCCTCAGTTTAAGGGTGATTCTGTGGTTGGTGCTAAAGATACATTGGATATTATCTATGATGCAGATGATGATTCGTATGAATTGGATACTGTGTATTTGGGTGATACTGTGATGTTTGCTAGTACATACTATACTGTGGCCAATAATCTTGTAGCTGTGGAAATGAAATGGGATACTACGGAAATGAACTTGTGGTATGTAACAACGGCTGATATTGATAAAGCACTATTGAAAACGGATACTGTGGGTCATTATACATGCACGATGCGTTTCAAACCAGGTTACAACCGCGTGACTTTCCCAGTCTATTTCACACCTAAGGAGCGAGGCGGTATGCAACTGAAGTTATCGGTTGAGAGTGATTCGGATTTCCCGATGCATTCCGTGTTGATCTATATCCCCGCTATAGAGGCAACCCAAGAGGATTAATCATTCCAATGTCTTGGCTTCTTGCCAGAGTGCTTCCATATCATCTAGGGTCATCTCTTTGAGAGATAGACCCTTTTCTTTTGCCTTTTGCTCAACGTAGTTGAAACGGCGGATGAACTTGGCATTGGTTTTCTCCAGTGCGTTGTCAGGGCGAACATTATATAGGCGAGCCGCGTTGACGAGCGCAAAGAACAGGTCGCCCATTTCTTCGGTGGCTTTCTCCTCGTCCATATTCTCAACCTCTGCCTCAAACTCAGCGATCTCCTCTTTGACCTTCGCCCATACATCTTCGCGCTTCTCCCAATCGAAGCCTACATTGGCTACTTTGTCTTGTATGCGATATGCTTTGACGAGAGCAGGTAGCGCATCAGGAATGCCTGCGAGGACAGTTTTGTTGCCGCCCTTCTCTTTGAGTTTGACTTGCTCCCACATCTCGCATACTTCTTTCGCGTTGTTGGCTGCAAACTCGCCATATACATGTGGGTGGCGGAAGATGAGCTTGTCGCAGATCTTGTTGCAGACATCTGCCATATCAAAAGCGCCCAATTCGCTGCCGATCTTAGCGTAGAAAACTACATGGAGCAGGACATCGCCGAGTTCCTTGCTGATTTCATTCATATCATTTTGGAGCAGGGCAGTGGCTAACTCGTAGGTTTCTTCGATAGTATTCTGGCGGAGGGATTCGAACGTTTGCTTTCTATCCCAAGGGCATTTCTCTCGGAGTTCGTCCATCACCGTCAAGAGACGGTCAAAAGCTGCAAGTTGTTGTTGTCTATTGTTCATAGGTTGTTTAAAATTGTTCAAAGTAATTTAAAGTTGTATTTCCAAGATCGTCCATTTGAGCGTAGGTAAACTGCTTCCAGCAGTCGCCGAGAATCATGATTCGGCTGTCGCGGCTGAGCATTAAGTCGAGTTCAATGTGGCGATGACCGAAAATGTAATAATCGTGGTGATTGCCCAACTGCTCTTGTTCTTTGGCAAAGAGTACCAATTCTTCCTTGTCTTCGCCTTTGTAGGGACATGGGCGGGCTAACTCTTTTAGGCGACTATTTTTTGCCCACTCATAACCAAACTCATTGGCCCATGCGGGCGGCAGTAGCCGAAAGAGGAATTGCAAAATGGGATTGTGGAAGACACGGCGTAGGAAAATAAATTGCTTGATTTTCTTTTGAATGGCTTTGGGCATTTGTTGCAAGTAGTTGCTGGGTACCAATCCGTCGCCGTGGGCAAGGAAAAGGCGTTTGCCGTTGATGGTTAGTTCTTCGGGACGGCGGTGCACCGTGATGCCCGTCTCCTTGGCGAGCCAACCGAATGTCCAGATATCGTGGTTGCCAATAAAGAAGTGTATGTCAATACCCTTGTCTGTGAGCTCTTTGAGCGTTTGCAGGAAAGGACGGTACTGCTCCTTGCTCTTATCGCGCCAGAAGTACTCGCACCAGAAGTCAAATATATCTCCAAGCAGGTAGATAGCTGTAGCATCCTTAGCCATGCTCTGCAGCATGTCAATCAAGGTTTGCTGATGGGCTAGTGGGTTATCAATCGCCCTCGAACCAAGATGTGCGTCGGAGAGGAAGTAAATCATTCGTTTAGTGTTTAGTGAACGCGCCTATGGCGCTACTGTTTAGTGGCTAAGCTAAGGACTAAAGGAAGCCGAGTTCCAGTTTTGCTTCTTCAGACATCATGTCTTTGGTCCATTCAGGTTCAAAGACGATATTCACGTTAACCGTGCTGATGCCGTCCACAGAACCAACTTTCTGCTTAATGTCCTCAACGAGGAAATCAGCCGCAGGGCAGTTGGGTGCGGTGAGGGTCATGTCAATATTGCAAATGCCGTCCCCTGGTAGATCGATCTTGTAGATCAATCCTAATTCATATACGTTGACAGGTATCTCAGGGTCGTAAACCGTTTTGATCATGCGGAGTACCTGCTCTTCGAGTTCTAAAAATTCGTTCATTTATCTAAATGCTTCATAAAACAAGCCACAAAGGTACTACTTTTTTTTGAATTGCGCAAGATACATTGTAAAATCTCATCAACTTCGTGGGCGTCTCTGTGGTCTAACTTCAATGAATATAGGATAAATGCATGAAAAAAAACAAAATATTTGGCTATATGAAAAAAAAGTAGTACCTTTGCGGGCTTAAAATTTTGTAAAATAAAAATTTGTGAGATATATGCTTAAGAAAGAATCGATGCTTGCACTACTAGTTGTAGTGTTAATGTCTTCTTGTGTAACACGCAAAGAGTTGACTGCTTTTCGCACAGTAACTGCTGAAACCGCTGAAGAAGTAAATAAGACGTTAAAACCTCAGCCAGAACCTCGTGTGAAGATTAATGATGCTTTGATTATCACCGTGTCAGGTTTGGATCCAGAAGCAGTTATACCATATAATCTGCCAACGGTGTCTTATGAGTCGCCTGCAAGTAGTACGGTGCCTACGACGTCGTCGTTTCAGTATTATACAGTGGATGAACAGGGGTATATCGATTTTCCTGTTTTGGGAAAGTTATATGTAGTAGGTTTGCGACAATCAGAAGTGATAAATTTAATAGAAAGTAAGTTACAAGGTCAGGTGGTTAATCCTATAGTGACAATGCGTTTTCTGAATGCTCGTGTGACCGTTTTAGGAGAAGTGAAACGACCTGGTACTTTTACGTTGAATAATGGTCGTATGACTTTGTTGGAGGCATTGGGTATTGCAGGAGATTTGACACAATATGCTAATCGCTCGAATGTGTTGATTACTCGTGAAAATAATGGCAAGGTGGAGTTCGCTCGTTTGGATCTTCGTTCGGATGAGGTTTTTACTTCTCCTTATTTTTATCTTCAACAAAATGATGTGGTGTATGTAGAACCTAACCAAGCTAGGACTACAAGCAACCAATCAATCGGTTTGTGGTTGAGTATGGTGGGTACTGTTGCTAGTGCGGCTACAGTAGTAGTTTCGGTGTTGGCAATACAAAATAATGGTGAAGCCCTAAAGACTAATAACAATCAATAATTAGTTAAAAGTATAGTATAGATTTTAAGGATTTTTAAATATGACACAAGAAAATAAAAATCAAGAAATAGATATCCGTGCATGGGTAATGCGCATTTTGAAAAACTGGTATTGGTTCGCGCTGAGTTGTGTGGTTTTTGGAGGATTAGGTGTTTTAACCTATTTATCCAAAACCAATAAATTTATGGTAGATTCTCAAATAATGTTGCGCAGTAATGAGAATGAGCATAGTTTTATGCCTCAGTCAGATTTGATGGGCATGATGGGTATGAGTGGTATGAAAAATACAGAAGACGAGATTGAGATTTTGACTTCTCGTGATAAAATCGCAGAGATTATCAGAACGTTAGACTTGCAGACGGAGTATCGTAAGAAAGATAAACTGCGTTGGGTGGGACAATATCCTCGTCGAGATGTGTCTATTAATTATGCTCCAATGTTGTTAGATACCACTAACAGAGGTATTAAAGTCACAGTGAAGGTGCGTAAGAAAGATTATCATGTTCAGGTGAAATTTGGTAAGTATCTCAAGAGTAAGCATGTTGTAACGGATTTGACTATGCCTTTTAACACTTGCATCGGTCCGATGTCGTTTACAATTCATCGCCCCGAAGAGGTGGAGGTTGGTGATAAGTTTGTGATTAGTACGTTGCCGATGTTGTTGAGGGTTAACGAATATAAAGAGGCAATTACTGCTGCGTTAGTAAAGAAAGAGTCTAACATAATCAGTATATCTACGGTCACTGATATGCCAGGAAGGGCTAAAGATTTTATTTTGATGGAAATAGATCTCTACAACCAAGATGCGGCTGACGATAAAAATATGATGGCAAGTAGTACTGCAATATTCTTGGATGAACGTATCGCATTACTGAAAAAAGATTTGTTGGATTCGGAAACAGAGATTGCGCGCTATCAAGAGGAACAAGATATTGTAGATTTTGGTATGGAATCGGAACTTTCTATTCAAGAAGGTACTGAATATCGCAAGCGTTTAGCAGAAGTAGAAACCCAGTTGCACTTGGTGCAATTTGTTGAAGAATTTTTAGCGGATACCTCTAAGACCTCTAATATTATACCAGCCAATTTAGGATTGTATGATGAGGCGCTTGTAAAGACAATAGAAGAGTATAATGTTCTTGTAATGAAGAGGGTGCGCGTTGTTCGTTCTGCTGGTCTGGAGAACCCTATGCTGAAACAGATAGATATGGAATTAGCTATGGTTTGTGGTAATTTGGAAGTTACTCTGAATAATGTTCGCCAAACATTGTCTATCAAGAAGGCTGACTTGCAAGAACGTTATGATATAGCTAAATTAGGCTTGGGTAGTACACCAGGAGTACGAATGAAGTATGTTGAGATGCTGCGCGAGAAAAGAATAAAGGAGCAGTTGTATCTGTTTTTGTCTCGTCAGCGTGAAGAAAATTCCTTGACATTAGCTTCAGCCATTGTACCAGTAAAAGTGATTGCAGCACCACAGGTTAATCCGATACCTGTATCACCCAAGTTGAAGATATATGGATTATTTTTCCTTGTTTTAGGATTGGGCTTCCCTTTGGGAATAATGATTCTATATGATATGATGAATAATCGTATATCGAACGATTACAAAGAACTTGAAAAGAAACTGAAAATCTCTTTTGGTGGTATGTTGGTTAAGAACCATCGCGGTGAGCATATCGCAGTGCGCGAAGGTGAGAATTCTGTATCTGCTGAGTTGTTCCGTACATTGCGAACAAATATTAGTTTTATGCAACCAGTATCTAAGGAATGTCCTGTAATGTTGGTAACATCAAGTGTCAATGGCGAAGGAAAGTCATATGTGGCAACCAACTTGGCTATATCTATGGCATTGCTTGGAAAAAAAGTGGCCTTGGTGGGATTAGATATTCGTAAACCAATGTTGGCGAATTATTTGAATCTGCCAAGTCAGGGTTGCTTAACTAGTTATTTGTCGAATGACTCCTATACACTAGAAGATACCATTGTTACTTCTTCTATAAAGAATTTGGATATTTTACCAGCAGGTGTGATTCCTCCAAATCCAAGTGAGTTATTACAGAGTGAGAGACTGGATGTGCTATTTACGGAATTGCGCAAACGATATGATTGCGTGGTGATAGACTCTGCTCCTGTGGCCTTGGTAAGTGATACTTTCTTGCTTAATCGTGTGGCAGATATGACAATCTATGTAACTCGTGCAAATTATACCACATTCGATTTGATCGATTTCTTGAACCAAACACATGAGCAACAACGCTTGCCAAAGATGGTTGCTGTATTGAATGGTGTAGATGCGAAGAAGATAGGCTATGGTTACGGTTATGGCTATGGTCATCAAACAACAAAGAAGAAATGGTGGCAGCTAAAGAAAGCCTAATTTGATTCAACAGAATGATTGTTTGTGTTGCAGAGAAACCGTCCGTAGGACGAGATATAGCGCGCGTGCTGGGAGCTAATACCCAGCACGACGGTTTTATGGAGGGCAATGGTTACTGTGTGACTTGGACCTTTGGTCATCTCTGCGCATTGCTTGATCCGCACGAATACAACGAACAATGGAAGGGGTGGAACCTTTCCTCCCTGCCGATGGTGCCTCTGCGTTTTGGTATTAAAGTGAGTGAGGATAAGGGTGTGCAGAAACAATTTAATACCATTAAGAATCTTATTGCAAGGGCAGATGAAGTGATTAACTGCGGTGATGCTGGGCAAGAGGGAGAACTGATTCAGCGATGGGTGTATCAGAAGGCTGGTTGCAAAGTGCCTGTGAAGCGACTATGGATTTCCTCGCTAACGGAAGAGGCAATACGAGAGGGCTTTCAGAAATTGAAAGATCAAAGTGAGTATCAGCGTCTCTATGAGGCGGGCATGATGCGTGCTATTGGCGATTGGCTGTTGGGCATGAACGCTACGCGTGCGTACACGCTGCGTTTTGCAAAAGGTGTGGGTAAGGATAGGCAGGTGCTGAGTATTGGGCGTGTGCAGACACCTACACTAGCATTGATTGTCAAACGACAACACGAGATAGAGAACTTTGTTCCTCGCACTTATTGGGAACTCAAAACCATTTATCGCGACACTACTTTTTCTGCGCAACTGCCAGTAGAAGAAGATGATTATGCAATCATATCGTTAGAGAAAGGACAGGCGTTGGTAGATTCAATCAAGGATCTACCATTGGAGATTATTTCTGTGGAGAAGAAAAAAGGCGTAGAATATGCACCTCGACTCTTTGACCTTACTTCCTTACAAGTGGAATGCAATAAGAAGTTTGGTCTTTCGGCAGATGATACACTGAAGATTATTCAAAGTCTCTACGAGAAGCATGTGACTACCTATCCACGTGTGGATACCACCTATTTGAGCGATGATATCTATCCCAAAGTCCCCGCTACATTGCAGGGAATTAAGGATTATTTTCCACAAGTAACGCCGTTGTTACCATTGCAGGCAGATGGTAAGAAGGGTGCGGGTAGTTTGCCTAAATCAAAGAAAGTATTCGACAATAAGAAGGTTACCGACCACCATGCCATCATCCCGACTGGACAGCGACCAGACAATCTGTCAGAATTGGAGCGCAAGGTGTATAACCTAGTAGCATTGCGTTTTATAGCGGCTTTCTATCCTGATTGCGAGGTATCGAATACAACTGTACTTGCTAAAGCAGGTAATGTTGATTTCAAAGTGACAGGTCGTCAAATTCTTAAGATGGGTTGGCGTGAGGTATTTGCCAAAGAAAAGCAAGAAGATGAAGCACAAGAGGAGCAAAAGAGTTTGCCAGCATTTGTGAAAGGAGAATCAGGACCTCATGAACCACAGTTGCAGGAGAAAACTACCACCCCGCCTAAATACTACACCGAGGCTACCTTATTGCGTGCTATGGAAACAGCGGGCAAGACGGTGGAAGATGAGGAACTGCGCGATGCAATGAAGGAGAATGGTATAGGTCGCCCAAGTACGCGAGCTGCTATCATTGAGAAGCTTTTTCAACGTAAGTATATCGTGCGTGAGAAAAAGAATATCCACGCTACTTCATTGGGTATTAATTTGATACAAACAATCATTTCGCCATTGCTGAAGTCTGCAGAACTCACAGGATTATGGGAGAAGAAATTGCGTGAAATAGAACGCGGCACGTTTACTGCGCAACAATTTCTAGATGAACTCAAGCAGATGACTTCAGAGGTTGTCCGTGATGTAAAAGCCGATAAGGCGGGCATGCGTTGTCCTGTTTGTGGAAAAGGCACAATTATTCGTGGAAAAACACGCTATGGGTGCTCTCGTTGGCGTGAGGGGTGTACCTATGCTGAGCAATTCTAATGTCTTTTTAATGGCTCCCGAATGTTTGCCGAATGGACCGATTTATGGGAAATAGTCTGTGTGGCTGTCATTTTGTCATGTTGAAAACTAATGTTTTGTGTGCATCATTCCAATTGTTTTAAAGTGAATTGCTAGTAGAAGTATTTGTTTGATAGTGAGTTAGGCTGTTTAATACGTGATTTTTAATTATTGTAGTCTATAGGGTATGGCACGGAGATTGTAAGAAGAGTATTACAGTGTAATAAATTTTGATTATGACAAAGAATAAAGATAAAAAACAAGTAGAGCAACCTATTGAAAATCAGGTTGAAAAGGAAATTGTGGAAACAGTAAACAACGGCGAGGCGGTGAATGACGGTGAAGCGACTGCTGCCGAAGAAGTGTCAGAGACTGACCCATTGCAAGTCAAAGTGGCAGAACTAGAGGCACGAGTGGCAGAGTTGGAAGACCTCAAACTACGCCAAATGGCAGAGTTTGACAATTTCCGTCGTCGCACCAACAAAGAGAAACTCGAACTCATGACTACTGCTGGCGAGCGTATCTTCAAAGATATGTTGCCATTGGTGGACGACTTTGAGCGTGCCAAAGTAGCGATGGAGAAAACGGATGACATCGAGGCAGTGCGTCAAGGTATTGAACTCATCTATAGCAAGTTCGTAGGTTTCTTGGCTGCCAACGATGTGAAAGCAATCGACACAACTGACGCTGAATTCAATACCGACTTGCACGAAGCCATCACTACTTTTGCTGCAGGCGAAGACAAGAAAGGTAAAGTAATTGACTGTACACAAAAGGGTTACACCTTGGGCGAGAAAGTGATTCGCTTTTCTAAGGTCGTTGTGGGTGAATAAATTAGACCGTCCTGCGGACTGTTAGAAGTTAGACCGTGCATAGCACTGTTAGAAGTTAGACTCTTGAATCTAGCAACAACGTGGTCTAACAGCAAAGCGGTCAAACAACGGAGTGGTCTAACAATGAAATGATCAAATATAATTATGGCAGAGAAAAGAGATTATTACGAGGTGCTGGGCGTGGGTAAGACCGCGACAGCAGACGAGATAAAGAAGGCTTACCGCAAGATGGCGGTAAAGTATCACCCTGACAAGAACCCAGGTGACAAAGCGGCTGAGGAGAAATTCAAAGAAGCTGCAGAAGCATACGAGGTGCTATCTGACCCACAGAAACGTCAACGCTATGACCAGTTTGGTCATGCCGGTATGGGTGGCGCAAGCGGCTTCGGTGGCGGAGGTATGAACATGGAAGATATCTTCTCGCAGTTTGGTGACCTATTCTCTGAATGGGGCATGGGCGGCGGAGGCTTCTCCAGTTTCTTTGGCGGTGGCAGTCGTGGTGGCGGTCAGCGTGTGCGTCGCGGCAGCGACTTGCGCGTGCGTGTGCGCGTTACCTTAGAAGAAATAGCTACGGGCGTGGACAAAAAGATCAAGGTGAAGAAACTAGTGAACTGCTCGCATTGTAACGGTTCGGGTAGCGCAGATGGTAATGTAGAGACATGTCCAAAATGTCATGGAACGGGTCGCGTGGTGAGTGCACAACGTGGTATCTTCGGCATGATGCAGGTGCAGAGCGAATGTCCAAACTGCCATGGCGAGGGTAAGATCATCAAGAATAAATGTACACACTGCCATGGCGAAGGTGTGGTTCGCGAAGAGGAGATCATCGAGATTCATATCCCTGCGGGTGTGGCTGGCGGCATGCAGATACCTGTGCAAGGCAAGGGTAATGCGGCTCCTCATGGCGGCGTGAACGGCGATTTGCTGGTGTTGATTGAGGAAGAAGAGCACAAGGATTTCTTGCGCGATGGTAGCGATTTGGTATATAACCTGCTATTGGATATGCCTACGGCTATCTTGGGCGGACAAGTGCAGATACCTACCTTGCAAGGAGAAGCTAAGATCACCATCGCTCCTGGTACACAACCTGGTAAGGTGCTGAGAATGAGAGGTAAAGGTCTGCCAATGATTGACCAGTATGCTCGTCAGTATGGTACAGGCGATATGCTGATCAATGTGGGCGTGTATATTCCAGAGGCACTCAACAAAGAAGAGAAGAAGATGATTGAGAAACTCAAGGAGAGCGAGAATGTGCGTCCCGGAGCAAGCGATAAGAAGAATTTCTTTAAGAATTTGTTTGGATGAAAAGGTTCGTACTTTTGATTACAATATGCCTCAGCATGCAGTTGCGTGCTGAGGTTTTTCCGTCTTTTGGAGTAGATAGTGTGGGAAGTGAATTTTTCCGCGAGTGGTATATCAATGGCGATTTAGGTCACTATTTGGATAACTATTCCGACTATGTGGTCTATGAAGCAGAAACGACTGGTGAATGGAATTTGGGCGACCAAAACGTATTTTCTATTGCAGGTAACTCGTTCCGTCAAAACAAATATTTGTTGAATGGAATGCGCATTGATAGCCGTTACCAAGTAGGAAGTACGATGCTATATACCAATATGTTACGTACAAATTTTGTCCTTGATTATCATGAGGGAGTTATCCGATTTTCGGATGACACCCTGCAACAGCAATCACTTACGCTCAAGGGCAACTTGGGTAACTTAGGTGGCATCTCGCCTGGTACGTGTGAGTTGATCAATCTATTTCACTCTTCTGGTGAAGAACGCACCATGGATAGCCGTCCCGTGGAAATGCGGAACCACGTGATAGGTACAGGTGGAGTAGAGGCTACGTTTGCTATTCCTGCCTACGGTAAGCAGTATTACCAACATGCCTATGCGCATTATGGTTGGCGAACACAGACTGCTTTTGATCATACGGGTATATCAGGAATGTACTCAACTCCTTATTACACAGCACAATTGGATGGCGAATTACCCATGCCAAAGAATAACGTACTGGATCAGCTGAACTATTATTTAGTGGCACAGGGTAGAGGGGACATGTACTCCGAGTTTCTGTACAACCACAATGAAGTAGCTGATTTGCAGGCATATACAGCAGCGATGTATGGAACAAAGACATTTGCAAATGGCGGAAAATTGGTAGCGGGATTGAGTTGGGCATTGAGCCAAGTGAAGCACGATAGTTTGGAGTTCGCACGCAACTTACTTGATCAAGATGGCGAAGCATTTGACCCTTGGTATGCAGACGGAAACACAAATGAGGTCAGTTTGTCTGTACAATACGACCAACAGTTATTGCCATGGTTACGCGTACATGCTGAGGGATATAATTCGTTTGTACATTTTAATCCAACAACAGATGTCTGGAGCAATGATGTATATATGCAAAGCATAGCAGACAAAAAACGTACACCATTGTATACATATCATTGGCAATCAGCTGCTTATGGAGCAGGATTATTGGAGGATGAAGCTCTGTTAGTGGCAGAATATGAGTTGGCGCGTGGATTACGCTTGCAAGCACATTTGGGAGTGTCATTAGACGGAATAGCATTAAACGGTAAGTCCGTAATCAGTCCTAATTGGTTGGCTAAGTTTGCCTTAGATTGGAAACCTAATTGGTGGTTTCAAATGGGTTTGAACCTTTCGCACAACCGTATGAGTTACACCATGAACGAAGTTCAATACCTGAGCAACGACTACTTGAATGGCGAAATTCGCTATGCGGACGGTACATTATTAGCGACAACAGGTGGTAAATATCATGCCATTGAAAAAGATTTATGGGCACATCAGCCATCCTATGCTGTATTGGATATTCCGATTCGTTTTACCTTTGACAAAGAATCGAAGCATCAGTTTGCATTGTGGTCAAGTATTCGCAAGTACTACAACATGTGGTTCACAGATTATACTAACGGATTGGATGCCAATATGTTTGCAGAAAATGGGTTGTATTATTGGCGAGAAGGAGTAAAGAATTACACGGTTGGTCTGCAGCCAATGGACTTAATGAGTGGTACAGTAGGTGGACGTACACCATATTACATGTCTAATGTGGCAAAATATTCTTATACAGGAAAGAAATGGTTTGTTAGTTTGTCATGGCAAAGCTATTTAATGGCAGGGCTATCTACCATAGGTAATGGTCCTCTACACAACAATATCGGCGTGTTGGCAGAATCAAGTGCTAATCCAAATGCGTATAAAGTAGCTCGTGAAGAGGATCTACCATATCAAGGGAATAGCCGTCTTAATCAAGACAAATCCTTTATTTTGCGTTTGCAAGTAACTTATAATGCATGTAAATATTTCTCTGTAAGTTTGAATGGAAAGTTCAAAGATGGTCAACCATTCGCAAACTTTATCGCAGAATCATATCAGACAAATGGTCATCAGCAAGTAGCTATTTGGAATGATGACGCTAAAGGCATCAATATGGCAAACAACTTCTTTGGCAAGCGTGAGGATGCGTTTTTTAACTTTGACTTACGAATGACTGGACGTTGGTGGATAAAGCAAATACCATTCCAATTGGATGTTACTTGCTATAACATTTATGATTTTGGAACAGCACTAACAGAATATGTGTTTGATAAATACGATCATCCTACTTATCCCTACTGGACGAATGATCGCGGCAAGCAAAGCATGCATGAAAGCCGTACTTCTATGTCACTATGTATTCCTCGTGGTCTCTTGATGACTTTGCGTGTTGGCTTGGAGACGGATAAGAACCATCCACACACACCATAAAGCAATACCGTCAAAACGACCAAACATACAATCGGTTAGCATATTGAGTGCGTAAAGCGCGACTAATAAAATCGCGGATTTACGCGCTCTATTTTGTGTGCAAAATGGAAGGCTAAGCCATGCTAACACAAAGAACAATAACCCTGGCACACCTAATTCAATCCACTCTTCTATGTATTGATTGTGAGAATTTAACAAATGATAACTACTTAATCCCTGTTCTTTGTATTTGTTTTGTAAATACTGAAAACTTTGCCCTGCACCTAAACCATAGAGCGAATAATCTTGAGGTCTATCTAAAGCAGTTCCCCAAATATTAAGCCGTACATTATGCTCTGGATTTGTATCACGGATGGATAAAAGTTGCTCGTACTTAAAGTTTTCCATACGAGGATGTTGGCTCAATGCAAATAATCCTATCCCACATGCTAATAGTAAAAAAGCTATTTTGTAGCGAACACGACGGATCGGTAGTTTATATAACGCCCAAACGGACAAGAGAGCTATTCCCGATAAAACAGAGGCTCGTGACCCAGTCGCTAAGATAAGCGTAACAATGATTGCTATTGCTAAGAGAATCAAAATTCCTCCTTTTATTTTGCCAAGTTTATGTATTATATCTTTACGTAAGTACAATAACGCCATTATACCCATTAACTCTACACTACACAGGAAAAGACGATGTTTTATGTAAGATATCTTGCTGGAAAAAAACTCAGAAGAAAGTGGTTGTAGGTGTCCTCGCACAAAACGATGATTGAAAAAATCAGCATTGCTAACCCAAAACAGAGTGAATGTGTATACTCCCGCGGCAAGAACGCATGAGCATGCTAATACAATACAGATATGTTTCCAATTATAGTCTTGGTTTACCCCCCATATACCAACAGGAACAAACAATCCGAATGCCAGATAACGTTCTAATTGCCAAGCATAAGTATACATATTATCCGCCCACAGCCCTGAGACAATTTTCCATATGTACCACCCTCCGAACATTAGAAATGGGAGCATCTTACGCCATTCTTTCCAATTGGGTTTAGACAGGAAACGTCCTTCTAAAAACCAAACCATAATCCAAGCTACGCAAGTATAACGCAGAAATATCTGTGGGAAAGGCAATAATGCTACAACTACTAAAAATAGCGCATAATTCAGTTGCCCCACTGCGGACTGGTATTTAGACAAAAAATTATTCATATAGATTGGTTATTCCTTGTTTGATATGTTTTTTCCAACGATGCGTGATGATATAGTTGATCACCCATTCTTTATCCAAGCGCAAAGGTAGCGCAAAGGTAGCGCCGAGGGTAGATAATGCATCCTTGTCTATATTAAGTCGCTCGAATAATTGTAGTCCCTTTTTTAAGGGCATTTTTTTGTAAAATTTAATACGATTGAGGTCAACAATCTCAATCTTGCTGCCATCTTCGTTAAAGAGAATATTCCCTCCAGAATAGTCTTGATGAAAAATTCCCCGCTGATATAATTCCGCCGTAAATTGCCCAATAGATTGCAAAATAAGTTCTCGCTTTGGGAACGATTTATTATGAATCAGATCATTGAACGTATATTTACATGTTGATTCTTGGCATACGTACCAGCTTTGTCGGAGTATGCCACAGAAACGTATCTCACGATATGCTATAGGGGCAGGCGTGAGTCCCTCTATGCGTTTTGCATATTCGTATGAGCGTTGTGCTTTAGAGGGACAGAACCAACCATAGATTATACCTCTCCATAGTGGCGGAGTAGCAAATTGTTTGGTGATAAAACCATTGTGCGAACGGAGAGTGTTTCGTTTGGCATAAATAATATTACCCTCATCCCAGTTAGAATAGTCGCCAACCACTTTTTCGGTTCTAAAGAAATTGATGAAGCATGACCATGAACGTTGGTAATGTAGTGGACCTCCCAGGTGTTTTTTCAAATATTCTGGATGACGTTGGTTGATAGCATCAATGATGACCTTCTTTCTACCTTTAGCAAGAACCCGTCGAGAACCCGTCGAGATGCGGTAAAAGAAGAGAACTTCATCAAACTTGTAGAACGTACCACCTAACTCCATCATACTGATCCAAAAATCCCAATCTTCGCGGTATATCTCTTGTTCGCAATATCCACCACATCGTTCCCAATCCGCTTTGCGATAAAGTGCAGTGGCAGGAATCATATTTTTTCGTGCTAACAGAGCGTGGCTAAAAGTGGGTAGTTTCCACTCTTTATTAACAGCTCCAAACATCCAGCAGCGACACCCCACTACACGTATATTATCATTCTCTTCAATGACCTCCACAGCTTTCTGAATAAACGTGTCCGCTATTTTATCATCTGCATCTACAGGCAATATATAAGTACCCTTGGCAGCTTTGATGGCAGTGTTTCGAGCTACGGATACACCGCTATTCTCTTGCGCAATCACCTGGCATTCGGTGTGTTGCTCACAATAAGACATTGCTATAGAAAGACTCTCATCTTTGCTGCCATCATCCACCATAACCACCTCTATAGGTCGATACGTAGACGCCAATATACTATCCAACGTCTCTTGCAAATAAGGCGCTGCATTGTAAATAGGCACTATGACGCTAATAAGTGGTTTCATATCTTGTCTAAGCGTTGAGTTATCTTACGCCAATAATAGCGCAAAGGATGGGTGTATTTCAATCGCTTCCAAGGGCGCGAAGAATGAGGAAGATGCAAGACAGGGTTTCCCAACATCAGCAAATTGCGCAGACTTAGAGCCACTGACCAATGGGAAATGGTGACGTCGTACCAATTTTTAGAAGGATCAAGTTGCTGAAAATCAGCTTTCTTTAGTAGTTCATTAGTCAGCAAAGTACAACAGAAGGAGAAACGTTTTTTAGTGTCAATAGTCTTCTTGCTCAAGAAACGATAGCGCAAACGATGAAGGTAATGGTATGGGAAATTATACACCCCCTCTTCGTCAACAGTAACAGCAGCCACCATACCCACGCCATCTTGTACCTCCTTGAGCATGCTATTCAGCGTATCTGTCTTGATGATCACATCGCTTTCCACTATAACCAAATGACGACCTGTTTGCAATGCCTCTTGCTCAGCCAGTTGCAGGACTAATCGGTAATTAGGCGAAGGGTGATCTGTCAGAGTAGAGATATGTACCACTTGAATATTCAATTCCGCAGCAAGTTCATCCAAACGTTGTGCATTCTCAGGTAGCGAATTGTCGTCATATACACAGAGTGCGTGTCCATTTTCTACAATTGCCCGAATGGCTCTCTCTGCTGTCGCAATAGAGTCTTTGACGGGCATGATGATATGTAGTTGAGTATTCTTTACCATTGTGTGATTATACCTTGTTTGCGAACCATGAGCATTGCGCCAAATTGATTACCAAATTGTGTTCCAAAATCGGCGGCTAAACTTAATCCGAAATTCAATCCCCATACCTTTTTGAAATGCTTAGTAACTTCTAGCAATGTGGCAGTATTTTGGGAGAGTAGTATTTTTGAGGCATTGTTGTTGCCAAAATTGTGTGCGTACGAACAAAGAATGCGATATTTGAAACCTAAAATATCTCCCCTAACTCCAATATGATGTAAGCGTACACGACTATTTAGAGTATAAATTGTACCGTCTGTATTGTACAAAGGCGAGGTGATGAATGGCGTGCCCATAGAACGATAGAAATAATTCCATCCATTACGAAAAACACTATTGCGATAGTACGAATCATTCGCTCCGTAACAAAGTCCATCACGGTCATGCCATGGACCAGACTGATCGGTAGTATTCATGTACTCGTAGGTTAAACCTTCTATCCACTTCCACTTGGATTGTTGTATGGAAATTCCCCATATTCCATCAGGTAAATTCTGTCCTAAACCTAAAAAAGCAAAGTTGTCGTCAAAGAAGTTTTGCCAATATGCAGTCACGTTCCAACCGTTTCCTTTTGCTGTAAGTGTCAATTGTTGACTACCGACATGATTGCCTTGAGCATTATTTTGATCATTGCTCATTGTTCCTCCAGATTGAGCGGTAAGTACGTTGAGAAACGAATGTAAATCGCTACCGACATCTCCATAAACAGGAGAAATACCTCCCCATTGAGCAGCATGATGGAATTCGTAGCTTAAATTAACAGGGAGCTTTCCTCCAAATCGTAAAGCTGCAAACTTATGGTGCAAACGGCAATTCTGAATATAGGTATTATCTGCAAACCAACCATATGTGATTCCACCTTTCAGCTCCATATATCCAAACAATCCAGGAAAAGGGATGTAATCGTCTATACCAATTGTGACACGAGGAATAGGTTGGCTATTTCCTGAAAATATCATACTACCACAGGACAGCAATGGATCTAAACTCTCATAAATGAGTGGTTTGATACCAGCCGTTATATCTACGAAATACAATCGCGTATGAGCATACAAGTGATTGAAATATCCCGTTAGTCGCTTTTGATAAGGAGAGAATTCAGTAGGAATATCGCTTTGCACACGTCCTGTGAGTTGCACCGAAAAATCGTAATCAAACCATCTATGTGGTTGTGTGGCAGGCTTGTACAAACTAACAGATAGATTTCCGCTGTACGGAGAAGCGGAGATGTTGCCATTGCGATTGCTTTGTAGCCAAAATGGAGCATAACTGCCCGAAGATGCTACCCCAAGCATCTCTGCGCCATAGTATAGTGTGTCGCCTTGTATGCAGTCATGTGTCAATCCTAATGGCCACCAGTCCCAATTCTGGGCTTGTATTGGGCACCAAATGGCAGAAAGGAATATAATATGTAGGAGTAGTCTATTTCTCATAAATACAATATAAGTCGCCACACACTTGTATATCTTCATTCTCCCCTAATCCTACATATACACGCTTATCTACACTAAACGCAATATGATTCATTCTTCCGCCATCAGGCAGATTGCCTACGTGTAACCAACTATCAGTACGTGGATTGTATTGCTGGATATCATCCAAAACCTTTCCGTCTGTATTGACCCCTCCAAAATGCATACCACCAATTACATATACAAAATCATTCGTAGTTGCACATGCTGCGATAGTTCGTTTAGAGCCAGGCACATCTTTACGTTTTACCCATTCACCTTCTGGCAAAAATTCTCCCCACCAGTTTAGGCTATATATTCGAAAACCTGTACCTGCAAAATGGCGATTTTGACATGTTGCACCCACGCCTCCAAAACTTCGCATGGGGAATGTGAATGCTTTTCTATCCAAGTGTACATCTATAAAAGTCCAAGTATTGCTCGCAATATCGTAGCGATACATATCTCGCTCGTATGTCCAGCAGAAGCCATACCCTACATACAATTCTCCATCTCCCACCAGACTAATCGCTCTCGCAGTCGTATTAGCAGGAAAATTGCTTAATTGCTTCCATGTATCAGTCGCTACATCGTATGACCACCAGTCAGATAAATATCCAGTGGAGTTGCTGTATTTACCATTGAATCCGAGCCCTATATATACCATTCCATAGTGTATACATGCTGTAGCATTTACACGACCTTGAAGTGGCGTTTCCCCCATTGATATCCATGTGTCATCGGCTATATTATATCGCCATAAGTCATTTAGGTAATGTCCACCAGCGTCTCTTCCACCAAACACATAAGCATATTCTCCCACTACGAAACTAATAGCAGATGCTCGTGGCACAGGAATAGGTGCACAAGCATGGATGTTGTATTGCACATCGGGCTGTGAAACCTCGCATGCAACCAACATCATAACCAGAATATTCAATATCCAATACTTAATAGACATTTACTCTTCACTTCTTGTCTTCTTCTTCAACTCAAAATCTCGACCTAAATAGTTCTTTCTCACTACTGGGTTGGCTGCTAGTTCCTCTGGTGTGCCATGGAAGAGAATCTTGCCCTCAAACAAAAGGTATGCACGGTCAGTAATCATCAGCGTTTCATCCACATTGTGGTCGGTAATCAAGATACCAATATTTTTATCCTTCAATCGCCAAACCACATCTTGAATTTCTTGTACAGCAATAGGGTCCACACCTGCAAATGGCTCATCCAACATCACAAACTTGGGTTCAATCGCCAAGCATCGCGCAATCTCAGTTCTTCGACGCTCGCCACCCGACAAACGGTCACCTAAGTTCTTGCGTACATGTCCAAGATTAAACTCCTTGATAAGTTGCTCCAACTTTTCCTTTTGATACTCTTTCGTGAAATTGGTCATCTCCAATACCGACAAGATGTTGTCTTCTACACTCATTTTGCGGAATACACTTGCCTCTTGTGGTAGGTAACCTATTCCCATCTTTGCGCGTGTGTACATCGGCATGTTTGTGATATCCAGATCGTTGAGGAATATCTTTCCGCTATTGGCAGTCACCAAACCTGTTGTCATATAGAATGTGGTTGTCTTACCAGCGCCATTCGGTCCTAATAAACCCACAATCTCACCTTGCTCAAGGTAGATACTCACATCATTCACTACAGTACGCTTGCCGTACTTCTTATACAAATGTTCAGTTCTCAGTTTATCCATATCCGTGCCTTTCGTCTCTAACCTTTAACCTCCAAACTAACAGGACAATGGTCGGAATGTACCACTTCGTTTAATATTTTCGCATCGCTCACGCGCTCTTTCAATGGCTCACTTACCCAGTGGTAATCAATACGCCAACCTACATTTCTTGCTCTGGATGCCGCTCTGAAACTCCACCAACTATACTTCTCGCCGCTCTGGTCAAACATACGGAAGGTGTCCACCATACCACTTGCTTCCCACTTATCTAACCACGCACGCTCTTCAGGCAAGAAACCACTCACGCCCACTTGACGTTCTGGGTGATTGATATCAATTGGTTTGTGGGCAATATTATAGTCCCCACATACCACGATATTTGGTCTTTCTTTGCGCAGTTCATTAATCCACACCAAGAAATCCTCCAGAAAATCCATCTTGTATTCGTATTTTGGTCCCTCCGCTTCGCCCGATGGAATATATACACACACCACGGTCACATCGCCATAATCCGCACGAATCACACGCCCTTGGCAGTCGTATTTCGGATTACCCATACCCACTACCACGTGATCGGGCTGAATGCGAGTAAAGATCGCTACACCCGAATAACCTTTTTTTTCTGCCGAGTGGATATAGCTTTGATAACCCAATTCTTGCATGGTCATCACATCTATTTGCTCGGGCTGTGCCTTGCTTTCTTGTATGCAAAACACATCGGGTTGCTCTTCCGCCAGCCAATCAAACAGCCCTTTGCTGATTGCGCTGCGGATACCATTTAAATTATAAGAGATAATCTTCATATCAACGTACAATTTTCTTACTACCTTCGGTGGTTATAATGACATAAGTTCCTCTTGACAATTCGTCAATATTAGTTGTCGTTTGCTTTTGTCCCAAGATATTATAGATCGCAACCACATGCTCTTTTACAATTGCGTCTTCTATCGCTGTTTCAGGATTTTCTACTCCTCCTTTATACTTAAATTTAATTGCACCATCTACTTCCTCTATTTCCTCAAGCGCATGGTCTGCAATTTTTGTGTATGAAGTGGCACCTGCTGGGAATAGATCTGTTGCCTTACCATCATAGCCATTTTGTGAGGATGTAGGTGTTTTTCCGTCTGCTTCAATCAAGTCAATACCCATACTTTTGCTGGTATTATTGACTGTGTTTTGAGACCATTTGTTGTAAGAATATTGCACATACGTTAGCATCAATCCGTGTCCAGGTAGATAGGTATCCCAACCCTCTTGTTGGCGGTTTTCTAATAGATAGAATTTTGTTGGATTCGGGTCGTTACCTATCAAATTATGTTGGTCTGTGGTAGAAATCAATAATGCATTTTGACTGTCGTTAAGTTCCTCTAATACGATATTCTCAGACTCTGTGATTAATCTTGGGATCATCCATCCCATAAAGAATCGTTCGTATGCTGAGTACATAGGGGGGGTGTTGCCTTCGTTGTTGTACGGTCCATAGTCCATAATATCCCACGCACCAAGTGTTTTTTGATTATGTGTTTGTTTAGTATCATACAGATCTGGTAGCCCCAATACATGACTAAACTCATGGCAGAAAGTACCAATACCTGTATGTGTCTTAGAGTAGTAATCCAACTCATTACCGCAGGCATACAAGTCTACAACTTTGCCATCTAACTCGCACCTTCTTCCCGCTGCGGAGTAGAGATTCCAAGCGTGTGGCCAAATGGTATTGCTCGCACCACCATCCGCTTCACCATAACCAGCGTAGATTACAAATACAAAATCTACGAATCCATCCTCGTCATTGTCGTACTGAGAAAAATCTACATCGCACTCGGCGTCCGCCAATTTACATGCCTCTTCAATCATTTTTTCTGCTTGTTTGTCTTGCCCAGCACTGTTGTTTTGTCCGTAGTACGCATATGTGTTGCTCACAGCTACTGGACCCACCACATCCAATTGTAGTTTGTATTTTCCAAACGACGCATCTTCAAAATACTGACGTGCAGAACCTTGTGCAGTTACTTTGTACGTTTTTCCGCGGTAGGTATAAGAGTAGTTACGAGTATAATTTACAGCTGTCAGCATGCTGTCCATTTCTGCTTTGTCGGTTTCAAAGACAGCATCTGTGAAATTCACTAAGATTACTAAACCCTTAGGAGCGATATTCAACGGATATGCAGTTTGTACAGCACGCTTTGGGGAAGCCATTCGTCTTGCTTCTATCTGTTCTGTGCTCAATGCTTCCGTTGTGCGGTAGAAACCATCGTCTCCTAACTTCAACCATTCACCTTTCTCATTGGTTTGCCAATGAAAATGCTCGTCTCCATGTTGATACACAGTTATTTCACTACCATCTGGTTGAGTCATCACAATACCTGTACGGCGAGCAGGAATAGCCCATGCTGCGACAGTCATTACAAGAATAAATACTATAATGCTTAATCTTTTCATACCTTATTTTTTTTCTGTTTTACTTTTCTACGTGTTGCTACAATCTGCCCGTTTTTCTTCTGTTTGGCGTAGCAGATATATCCTTTTTTATTTTCTTTCACGAGTGTCTTGCCATCCTCCAATGTCATCCAATGCCTTCTCTCGTCGCCATGCAATCGCACATACACCGTATCGCCATTGGGCTGAACCCGCTCAATCACTCCTTGATACGCAGGCACTCGCGCTGGCTTCTGCTGCGCCCAAACGCACAATGCACTACCAATCGTCAATATCAATAATAGTCGTTTCATTTCTCTTGCCTCTAAACGCTAAACTATCGCCCGAAGGACGTCCTCTAAACGGAGCGCGCAGCGCTCTTTACCTTCTTAAACAACTCACTCGCAAACACAAAATCATTCAGTGCTTCATTATCTGCCTCAAATATCTCGTGCCTACTTCCCTGCCACTCTTTCACACCATTGCGCAAGAATACGATATTATCACCAATCTCCATAATCGAGTTCATGTCGTGACTATTCACAATCGTACATATATTGTACTCACGTGTAATATCTTGTATCAATTGGTCTATCACCAAACTGGTTCTTGGATCCAATCCCGAGTTAGGCTCGTCGCAGAACAAATACTTCGGATTCAACGCAATCGCTCTGGCAATCGCCACGCGCTTTTGCATACCACCACTAATCTCACTTGGCATCAGTCCAAACGCTCGCTCGGGCATATTCACGCGCTCCAAACAGAAACGTGCTCTTTCCACCTTCTCCTCATCCGTCATATCCGAAAACATCTCCAGCGGATACATCACGTTCTCCTGCACGGTCATACTGTCAAACAATGCCGCACCTTGAAACAGCATTCCCACTTCCCTGTGCAACATCCGCACCTCTTTCTCCGTCATCCCAGCTAAGTTCTGTTGCCCAGAGCGAGTATCAAACACGATCTCCCCGCCATCTATTTGGTGCAAACCAATCATCGATTTCATCAAGACAGTTTTTCCTGATCCCGACTGACCGATGATCATATTTACTTTCCCGTCTTCAAAGTTCGCAGAAACATGGTTCAGCACCACATTCCCATCAAAACTCTTTACTACATCTTTTACCTGAATCATAATCTCTCGCCTCTAAACACTAAACTCTAAACACTAAACTAATTAAGCATCAAATTCGTCAGCACCACATCCATCAGCAGCACCACAATACTACTATTCACCACCGCCTTCGTACTCGCCTTACCCACTTCCAATGCGCCACCTCTCGCGTAATAGCCGTAATACGATGCCATACTCGCGATGATAAATGCAAACACCACCGTCTTGATAAACGAATACCACACATAAAACGGTATAAACGCATACTGAATACCCAGCAGATACTCCGACACAGGCAACACGTTCGTAATCGCACTAATGCCATAACCGCCCAGCAAACCCGTGAACATAGACAATGTCACCAACAATGGCATCATCACCATAAACGCCACTATCTTAGGCAATATCAGGTAGTTAGCCGAGTTCACACCCATAATCTCCATCGCATCAATCTGCTCTGTGATACGCATCGTACCAATCTCCGAAGCCATGTTACTACCCACCTTACCCGCGAGCAGCAGACACAAGATCGTACTCGAAAACTCCAGCAAGATACAGTCACGCGTCACCAAACCCGTCGAATACGCTGGCAACAGCGGATTCTCCGTGTTCAACTTTGTCTGCAAGGTCATGATCGCACCCATAAACACGCTCACAATCAGCGTAATCAGTATCGACTCCAATCCTTGCTTACCCATTTCCTTGCTCATCTGACGCCAAAACATGCGCCCTTTGTCGGGCATGCGAAACACCTTACCCATCAGAAGGCAGTATTCGCCAATATGATAAAAAAACTTCAACATCTTTCTTTTTCTCTTTTTTTGTTGTGCACTTTATACAAAGTATAAACCGTGCAAAGGTACGCTTTTTTTTTTACATATGCAAATCACGATGTTTTTTTGTGCATAAATTTCAAATATTTAACATTTTTCTCTCCTATAATTCTTAATTCAAAATTCATAATTACTACCTATCAATCCCTTATCTTTCCGCTGTCAATTACGTACCATATACGTAGGATATACGTAGGATATACGTAACATATACGTAAGATAAACGTATGATTACCCTGTCTTTATCGAAGGAACAAGCACACATCACCGCTTCTCTACAAGCTGTAATCTCAATATTGCAGATTCCATTTCCCACTTGCTTAAGTCACGATTATTTATTACCTTTGCACCCAAATTGGCGAAGTGTGCGCACTTGGCATAGATTATATCATTCATGGATTGGTTAAATAGTTTGTTTTTTGGTACAGGAGTGCCTCACTCCATTTTCATTCTTACACTGGCAATCGCTGGTGGTATTTCGCTGAGCCACCACCTCAAATTCAAGGGTATCACATTAGGCATTACATGGATACTCTTCTGTGCGATTGCCATGTCGCATTTTGGCATGCATCTCGACCCAATGGTCGAAACATTTGCCAAGGATTTCGGACTGATATTATTCGTCTATTCCATTGGTTTACAGGTTGGTCCAAGTTTCTTTTCGTCCTTCGGAAAAGGTGGTATCAAGCTTAATATGCTAGCCCTATCCATCGTCCTGCTCGGCTGTGTCACAGCCTATGTCATTTCGCTACTCTCAGGCGTGGATATTGCTACCATGACGGGCGTACTTTTTGGTGCTGTGACCAACACGCCTGGCTTGGGTGCTGCGCAACAAGCTTTTGCTGACATCACGGGCAATGCCAACCCGAACATCGCCAGCGGATATGCCATGGCATACCCTTTGGGTGTGGTAGGTATTATCACGGTAATATTGGCAATGCGATGGTTCTTCCGAATCAAATTGGATAAGGAAGAAGCGCGCGTAGCGGCAGAAAGCGAAGTGCAAAAAGAAGTTCAGTATATGGACGTCCTGCTCACCAATCCCCAAGTGGAGGGTGCACATATCCGCGACTTGAGCCAACTCGTGCACATGAATCTCATCGTATCACGACTTGTTCGCCCTGATGGCGAGGACGAGTTGCCAGATGTGGACACCGTTCTGCATGTAGGCGATCGCATTCGTGTGGTAGTGGACAAGGAAAACGAAAAATCCATACTGTTGTTAGGTATGGAAACTTCATTACCAACCGACCATAAAGCCCATGCACACTTGGTTTCCCGCCATGTTATAGTGACTAAAAACGAACTCAACGGCAAGCGCATTGGCGACCTCAACGTCCGCGCAACCTACCATGTATCCATCACGCGTATTCGCCGTGCGGGCGTTGAACTGCTGGCTACGCGCGACCTCTATCTGCAATTGGGCGACCGTATCACAGTCGTGGGCGAAGAGCGAGCTGTGGACAAGGTAGAGCAACTCTTTGGCAACTCTACCAAGCGACTGGACGTCCCCAATCTGGCTTCTATCTTCTTGGGTATTGCCTTAGGTGTGCTTGCTGGAGTAGTGCCAATCATGTTGCCTGGCCTTGCACAACCATTCAAACTCGGTATTGCTGGTGGCTCGCTCATCATTGCTATTCTCATGAGTTGCTTCGGACCAAAACTGCACATCATCACTTATACTACCAGTAGTGCCAACCTCATGATCCGCGAGATTGGTATTGCCATGTTCTTGGCTGCGGTTGGTTTTGGCGCAGGCAAAACCTTCATCCCTACCTTGCTGGATGGTGGATATATGTGGATTGGTTATGGCGTGATTATCACCTTATTACCGCTGTTGATTGTCGGTACGATTGCTCGCTTATGGCTCAAACTCGACTATTTCACCCTCATGGGCTTGATTGCTGGTAGCACCACCGACCCACCTGCTTTGGCATATGCCACTACCGTTTCCTCGGCCAACGACCGCGCTGCGGTGGCTTACTCCACGGTCTATCCATTGACCATGTTCCTACGTGTATTAACAGGACAATTGATGATACTGCTATTCCTATAATATATAGTGATAATGAAACGATTATTCTTGCTCATATTGGCTGCATGTTCGCTCCTTGCTTCGGCAGAAGTGATTACAATGGATTTGACTACGGCTACGGACTTGCTTGCTAATCCTGTCACCTATAGCACATCGTATGGCGATGGCTATTATGATTGCACCGACGTATGGGATAGCACGTACAATGATAGCGGTTTTTGTCAGTTCATCTATACCAACGATGCACGCTTTATGCTCTCGCATATGCCAAGTATGATGTCGTATGGCGGTATGAGTTGGGAGGGCTTTACGCTATCCAAAGTCTCACAAGACACCGCCAATGTCTTTGGTTGTGTGGCCAATGGCGGCTTAGCTGGAGTAGCCACACCTTATATTACAGGCTACTACTCCGAATGGGTGACAGAGGCGCAAGGTTTCTCTTCCAATATCATTCTATTTGATCAAGAGTATTATCCCGAGTATGTGTATATTTGCCAAAATAGCAACACGATGGAGGCTATCGCTAACGGCAATGTCTTCAACGCACGTCCATTTGCTGAGAATGACACGCTTGCTTTGATTATCAGTGCATTAAATGCTAGTTTGGAAGAGACGCAATCCCTCACCTACTACCTTGCTGTAGATGGTGAAAAGAATAATGGCTGGGTAAAAGTGCCTTTGACAGCTTTGGGTAAAACATCGGGTTTAAGTTTCCGTATGACGACTACGGATACGGGTGATTTTGGTTCCAACACCCCGCTATACTTCGCCCTCGATGCCCTTACCATCAACACCGCCCAACCCACCGCATTACCCAATACCCCAACACCTTCGACTTCTTACCAAAAGATCATTGTTGATGGGCAAATATTGATACTATGTGGTGAAGATAAATATACTGTCGTGGGACAAATAGTACATTAAAACAATCTAATCATATGAAACGAATTGTAATTATTCTTGGCATTTTTGCCTGTGTAGGTAGTGCAATGGCAGTACCTAGTTTAGTAGTTAAACCTTTGGTTGGTGCAGAGTGTATCTCGGCATTGAGTACAGTGGGTAAATTAGTTTATTCTGGCGACTCGCTGTATGTGTATGATAAGTCACAAACAATCGTGTTCAAGGACTTGCTGTTGAATGTAAAGCATATCCGCTTTTCAGACGAGCAACCATCTAATCCTACTGACGTGGAGAATACTCCAAGTGACAACACCCTGAAAGTGAAAGCATATCCTAACCCTACGCAAGATATCTTGATGGTGGAGAATGCCCAAGGTGATATGCTTCGCCTTTACACAATGGATGGTCGCTTGCTGGAAACACAACCATTGACCAACGGCTCTGCACAAGTGAATATGGCCAATTTACCAACAGGTAACTACTTGCTGCTCAGCGGTAATCAATCTTTCCAAGTCATCAAACAATAACTCCTGCTACCCTTAGAACTTTTAGAACCCTTAAAACTTTTTCAACCAAAAATTTGCAAATGCGCAAATTTTGTCGTAACTTTGCACCCGATAAATTATGCCAACTTTAAAAATACAAACAATATGAAAAACGAAGAACTCGAAAAAGTATTAGCCATTGCCGAGCAATGGACTAAAGCGCCTTACGATGCTGAGACACAGGCTGCTGTCAAAGCCATGATCGAGGCGGAAGACAAAACCGAACTCATCGATAGTTTCTATCGCACCCTCGAATTTGGTACAGGTGGTCTCCGCGGCCTTATGGGTCCTGGTACCAACCGCATGAACCAATACATCGTGGCACAAGCTACCCAAGGCTATGCCAACTACCTCCTCAAAGTGCAACGCGAAGGCGGTTTCACCACCCTAAAGGGTGACACCGTCAGCGTCGTAGTAGGCCACGACTGCCGCAACAATGGCCGCCTCTTTGCAGAGACCGTAGCTGCGGTATTTGCTGCCAACGGCATCAAGGTATATCTCTTCGAGAGCCTACGCCCAACACCAGAAGTTAGCTTTGCTATCCGTCACCTCTCTGCACAAGGTGGTGTCAATGTAACCGCCAGCCACAACCCTAAAGAGTACAACGGTTACAAGGCTTATTGGGAGGACGGTAGCCAAGTGCTCCAACCACACGACCAAGGTATCATCGACGAGGTGAACAAAGTGACCCTCGCTGATGTGAAAATGACTGGCAATGAGCATCTTATCGAGATCATCGGTGGCGAGATGGACTACGACTACATGCAAGCCGTGAAGACCGTTATGATTGACCAAGAGACCATTCTCCGTCAAAAAGACCTCAACATCGTTTATACCCCTCTCCACGGCGCAGGACGCCAAATCATCCCAATGTGCCTTCGCTCTTGGGGCTTTGAGAATATCCATGTAGTACCTGAGCAAATGGTCATCGATGGCAATTTCTCCACCGTGCAAAGTCCTAACCCAGAGAACGCTGAGGCAATGACCATGGGTATGAAGCTTGGTACTGAGCTCAACGCTGACCTCGTCATCGCTTCTGACCCAGATGCTGACCGTATCGCTATCGTTTGCCGCAATGACAAAGGCGAATGGACCATCATCAACGGTAACCAAACCTGTATGATGTACTGCTACTACATCATCAACAATATGAAGAAACTCGGCAAACTTCGCCCAGAGCACTACCTCGTTAAGACCATTGTTACCAGCGAGTTAATCCGCAAGATGGCAGACGCACAAGGTGTGACTTTGACCGACGAATATACTGGCTTCAAGTGGATTGCCAACCGTATCCGCGAGTGGGAAGGCACTCACAAATATATCGGCGGCGGCGAAGAGAGTTTCGGTTTCTTGGCTTTCGACGGCGTACGCGATAAATGTTCTCCTTCTGCTATCTGCCTCATTTGCGAGATTGCTGCTTATGCAAAGGACAACGGCATGACCCTCTACGATTATCTCCTTAATATCTATATGGAGTACGGCTTCCAACGCGAGACTACTATCAATGTCGTTCGCCCAGGTAAGTCAGGCGCAGAGGAGATTCAAGCCATGATGGTTAATTTCCGTCAAAACCCTCCTATGGAGATTGCGGGCGAGAAAGTAGTTAAGTCTAAGGACTTCAAGACCCTCGTTCAACGCGAACTCGTGAATGGCGAGTGGGTAGAGACACCTATCGTGATGGCACTCAATGCAACCAGCAACGTGCTCCAATACTTCACTGAAGGCGGTATGAAGATCAGTGTTCGTCCAAGTGGTACCGAGCCAAAGATCAAGTTCTACTTCGAAATTCCTGCGGTAATGGCTACTCCTGCTGATTACGACGCAGCTACCGCCGAAGCAGAGGCTAAAGTTCCTGCTATCAAAGCAAGCTTGGGAATTTGATAATGTAATAGATTGATTACTAAATATAAACAGAAAAATATTTTGCCTATGAAATAGTAGTGTGTAGTTGATACGCACATCGTAAAATAGAAAAAGCGTTTTAGCTTATATTCGGGCTTCTGAAACTTCGACACTTTCAAAACACCACGAATTAAGTGATGACGTTCATGCTACAGCGTG
>JAFYSB010000076.1 GCA_017546705.1 Paludibacteraceae bacterium | reverse complement strand
GTTCATCCTGAGCCAGGATCAAACTCTTCGTTGTAAAAAGAAATTAATTTTTAGCTCAGAATAACCTTAATCTATTGTGTACTTTATTAACGGGAACCGTATAATAAAAATCGTATTACACGTTTTCAGTTTCCCAATTGAGCATTACTGCTCTCTTGTACTACATCATTGATTAATCAAACTTTCAAAGATCACTGTTTTTCGCTTGAATTTTCGTTCGTTGCGAAATCGGCTGCAAAGGTACTGCTTTTTTTTGGACTGACCAAATTTTTAAGCAACTTTTTTCAATATTTTTTGCACTTTCTTCGTAAGTGGCTGATTTTCAGCATTACGTTTTTTTTAGCACCTTTCGCCATATTTAGTCGCTCACTTGCGTTTATCGCGAAATCGGCTGCAAAGGTACTGCTTTTTTGCGAACTGACCAAATATTTTGCATACTTTTTTATCGGGAAAATACACTTTCTTCATAAGTGATTGATTTTCAATTATAGTTTTTTTTTACAATCTATCCATACTACAATACGAGCCTCACGCATGCGTGCATGCACGCGTTTTATTTATAGTACGTACGCGCGAGAGAACACAACTTCATTTCACCGCAAGTATAAAAATAGCAATTGTAAAGAGAAAAATTTGCGTATATTCTTTTTTTTCTGTACCTTTGTGCCTAATTTGTAAATTATCAATTGCGAATGGTAAATCGTTTATACACTTTAATATTATCTATCTTATTAAGTATCAGCGCGATAGCATCCACTCAACCACGTCTCACCATAGTAGTAATAGTGGATGGTATGACACAAGACAACCTCACTGCTATGCGACCATATTGGTCAGCTGGCGGATTACGCTTAATGAGCGAAGAGGCATTTCAAACCACAGCCACCTTCCCGCACCAAGTATATGGCGGGCAGGAGACAACTGCCACCCTGATGACTGGTACAATCCCTGCTCATCATGGCATAATGGCTGACCATTATTTTTCTCGTAGCGAACGCAAACCCATACCTATTTTGCACGACAAACAAGCATCGGGCATCGGTACCCATATACAGTTATCCCCGCGTGATATACTCTCTACCACCGTCACAGACGAATGGCGTATGCTACGTGGGACACAAGCGCAGATATATGCCATTGGCTTACAACCAGAAGCGACTATCCTCATGGCGGGACACGCAGCGAATGCCTGCTGCTGGTTAGACGCTGAAACGCACAAATGGGTAACCACATCATTCTATCCAGAGGGACTTCCAGCGGCTGCTGATGAGATGAACATGAGTGGGCGCATTGATCTACTCACCGAACGCGAATGGACTCCACGTATGGATATATCCATGTACAATCATCCGACAGACAAAGAGCGCAAACGTGGCTTCACCTATTTCAACAAAGAGCATCTGCTCCACACGCCCGTTGCCAATACCCTTGTAATAGAGATGGCATTAGCACTGCAACAATCGAAGCAACTTGGCATTGACATGCAGCCTGATTTGCTACTACTGCAACTCACGACCCTGTCACCACAATCAGCATCCGATGCCATTGAATCCGCAGAGCAAGAGGACATGTACATGGGGCTTAATCAAGATTTAGGTTTCCTAATAGAACAACTCAATCGCCGCATCGGCAAAGAGCAATACCAGATTATGGTCATTGGTCGCCCAGTCAAAGGATATTCTACAGCCACTTTGGAGATGGCCAATCTGCCCGTACAGCGCTTCAATGCCGACCGAGCAGCTGCCTTAACAGGTACCTACCTCATGGCCATCTACGGACATGAACGCTGGGTGGACGGTGGACACGGACCATTCATCTACCTCAACCGTATGTTGATAGAGAAGAAACGCATGTCCCTAGAAACAATCCAACGCCAAGTGGCAAACTTCCTTATGGATTTCGAGGGCGTACAAGTGGCATACCCTATCCACGAAGCTATCACATCTGATGACAAAAACTCCATCTACCGCAAGCAAGCGGGCGATGTATATTTTCGCCTGCAAGACAATTGGTTGCTCGATTGCAAAGAAGGACAACCGTTTGATGTCGTTATCCAATCTCAGCCAACGATACCTGTGCTCTATTGGTCAGAAAGAATGACTACGTTTCCAGAAGGTACTTTACAAGCGACGGATATCAAGAGAATTATTTTGAATTAAGAATTTTGAATTACTAAACAAGGAAATATATGATTTTTTACGAACTAAAAATTAGTTACACACGCCAAACTGGCGAGGATAACCCAAAAGCAGTTAAAGAAACCTATCTCGTTGAAGGTCTTACCGCTGCCGATGTAGAAGAGCGCCTACTCGGAGAGATTCAAAAATACATCTCAGGCGATTGGGAAACCAAAAGTTGCAAACAAGTACAATTCTACGACCTCATTCCGAATCCAGAGGGCGATCAATGGTACAAAGCGCGCGTAGAGATGATTACCATCGAAGATAATGGCAAAGAGAAACGCAAAGCCGTGACTATCTATGTACAAGCAGGCAATATCACCGAAGCCAACAAATCACTCCACCATGCAGTCAGCAATCTCGACTGCGAAGTGATTAGCATCACACGCTCTCCGATTCTTGAGGTATTCCGCGCAGTGTAAAACAGCACCACACCATACGATCCCATGCTATCACACATTGCACAACGCCTCTCAGCAATTCGCGCTACTATCCCTACAGAAGTAACCTTGGTTTGTGTGAGCAAGTTTCACACCAACGAAGCTATCATGGAGGCATATGCCTGTGGAGAACGAGATTTCGGAGAGAGCCGTGTACAGGAACTTCTGCCCAAATACAATGCCCTGCCAAAGGATATTCGTTGGCATTTTATCGGACATTTACAGACAAACAAAGTGAAGCAAATAGTGCCCTTTGTGCACATGATTCACTCCGTGGACAGCCTGCGATTGTTGGAAACTATCAACCGCGAAGCGGAGAAATTGCAACGTCAAGTGAAAGTGTTACTGGAAGTGCATATAGCTAAAGAAGCAACCAAATCTGGATTCACACCAGAAGAGTTCTTATCACTAAACACTAAACTATCAACACTAAACCACATAGACGTATGCGGAGTTATGGGTATGGCAACCAACACCGACGATGAGGACGAATGGCGCCGATGCTTCCGCGAGATAAAACATCTTGGGAAACAACTGCTGAACCATTCTGATCTTCTGAACAATTCAGCACCACAGATTAGCATGGGCATGTCTGACGACTACCTCGTAGCCATCGAAGAAGGTAGCACCATGGTGCGCATCGGATCCACTATTTTCGGTGTTCGTGCCTCTAAACACTAAACACTCAACTCTAAACACTAAAACAATGACCATCATCCTCGACATGGGCGGTGTGCTAATGAACCACAACATGCCCGAATGTATTACTCGCTTCACATCCATCTTGGGAGAGGAGAAAATGAAAACAGTGCTTGGCCTTGCCTCCAATGGCGAAGGTACTACCGGCAGCCTGATGGAACAATACGAGTGTGGTAACATATCTACTGAACACCTTGTGAATACCATCTTGAAGCATGCCAAAGAAGGTACTACCCGCGAAGAGATTATTGCAGCATGGAACACCATGCATGGCGGTATTCCAGCGGAGCGGTTGAAACATATTCAACAATGGAAAGATGCAGGTCATCGTCTCTTTCTATTGAGCAATAACAACGAATTGCACTGGGAAGATATCTTTACCCACTATGATATGTCCATGTTTGAGCATTGCTTTGCTTCACACTTACTACATATTAGCAAGCCCGACCCACGTATCTACCAATTCGTTGACAATCAACTCCGTACATGGAACTGTGAGACTCCATTCCACTTCGTAGACGACATCGCTATCAACCGTCTGACTGCAGAGCAATTAGGATGGCAAACCTACGAAACAATTTATGAGATCAACATCAATAAATAAAAATAAGGAGGTTTTAAAACCCTCCTTATTTTATTTGAATTAGCACTCTACTCTTATTCGTGTTGATTTTAGTGCTTCGCCAAGATTGAGTACCGCCTGTTGACACGCACCTGACTCATCATAAATCTTCGGCGCTAGCCGCTGCAAACTCATATAAATTTTCTCCGCCTCGTGCATTGCAGCAAGCGATGCTTCGCTTTGATCAACCGCTTTTCCCAACAAGAGGTTCATCATATCCACCGCACACCAAAACATCGCCAGACTGGTATATTTCCCATGATGTACTTTGTACATCGGCAAGATAGCGTTGTATGCCTCCTCTACCCTACCCTCGCGACGGAGTTCGAAGATTTCTTTTACAGTCATTTCGACGTGCAATTGGATATTTACAATCTTTCAATTTATCTACGACGCAAGCCCTGCATTTGCTGCATCTTCTTCATCATCTTGCTGGTTTGCTCAAACTGTTTGAGGAAGCGATTGACCTCCACAATGCTTGTACCTGAGCCCTTGGCAATACGATTCTTACGACTTCCGTTGAGCAGCGATGGATTGCTACGCTCTTGTGGGGTCATAGATGAGATAATCGCCTCAATTGGTTTGAATGCATCATCGCTTACCTCTACACCCTTCAATGCTTTGTCCATACCAGGAATCATACCCATCAAATCCTTCATAGACCCCATCTTTTTGATCTGAGCCAATTGCGAAAGAAAATCGTTAAAGTCAAATTGATTCTTTGCAATACGTTTGCTAATACGACGTGCTTCCTCCTCATCATATTGCTCTTGTGCGCGTTCCACGAGAGAAACCACATCACCCATACCCAAGATACGATCTGCCATACGCGATGGATGGAACACATCCAGCGCATCCATCTTCTCGCCAGTACCGATAAACTTGATTGGCTTTTGCACCACGGAGCGAATACTCAATGCAGCACCACCACGGGCATCACCATCCAATTTGGTAAGGATAACACCATCAAAATCAAGACGGTCATTAAACTCCTTAGCTGTATTGACTGCATCCTGACCTGTCATGGCATCTACTACGAATAGGGTCTCTTGTGGGTTGATGGCTTGCTTGATAGCAGCAATCTCTTGCATCATCTGCTCATCCACTGCTAAACGACCTGCTGTATCGACGATCACGACGTCATAACCATATACTTTAGCCTCTTGGATAGCTTTTTGTGCTTTGACCACAGGATTGGCTTCGCCTTCGCCTGTATATACTTTCGCATTGATTTGTTCGCCAAGTACGCGTAATTGCTCTATAGCCGCAGGACGATAGACGTCGCAAGCAACAAGCATTACCTTTTTATTTTTCTTAGTTTGGAGATAGTTCGCCAACTTAGCTGAGAAGGTAGTCTTACCAGAACCTTGCAAACCACTCATCAATATCACCGCTGGGGTCCCCTTGAGGTTGATTTCAGCAGCTTCACCACCCATCAAGTTTGCCAACTCATCGTGCGTAATCTTCACCATCAGTTGTCCAGGACGGACAGCAGTCATCACGTTTTGACCCAATGCCTTGGCTTTTACCTCATCAGTAAACTGCTTCGCTGTTTTGTAGTTGACATCGGCTTCAAGCAATGCCTTACGGATATCCTTGACGGTCTCCGCGATATTGATTTCGGTGATACGACCTTCACCCTTAAGAATCTTAAACGATCGTTCTAATCTTTCTGATAAATTGTCAAACATAGTACTCCATTTTAATTTGTCTGCAAAATTACTGCTTTTTTTGCAATCTTGCAAATATTTCTATAGATTTAGTCTATCCACGGATATATTTTTTGGTATTTGCTCTTTCTTTCATGCAGTGATTGTAAAAAACGTTTAGCCTCCAACGAATCAGAATGCAATAATTGGTGATGACAATCACGCCACAACTGATGTAAAGTGCGCATTTCTAATTGCGTATCAGCATTCATATACGTATCTACAAACCGTTGCCAAATATACTCCACCGCCACCTGAGATGGGTGTACCATATCCTCCGCATAGAAGCGATAGTCACGCAATTCATCCATCATAATCTCATACGAAGGGAAATACGACTGCCCTAATTCATCCACCGCTTGCAAAAGGATGGCTTTGCTCACTTGATTAGCATGCAATCCATCCTTCACATGGCGTATGGGGCTTACCGTGAAAATCCAATGCTTATCAGGCATACTTGCCACAATCGGCTGCCACATCTCCACGATTTCGTCCACCGCCAAGCACCTACGTGTAAAGCGATTAGCTGGCAGCTTATGACAGTTAGCCACCACCTGACCATCCATCTCATACACCCAAGCCGTACCGAACGTGACAATCACCGTTGTTGCCTCCTTCAAAGCGCGTTGCAATCGTTCGTAACCCTCCATACAACGAGCCTGCACTGCCGCCTTATCCTTCCCCGAGAAGGTTCCATGATGCATCATGGAGTGCCATAGTCCGTTGTGATAGATAAGTCGGGAATCTGGAATCGAATGTTGAGAATCGGTAATGGATAAAGCAATCGACGCTGGATTATACAAGGTACCCAACGGATTGATAGTCGCCTGAAAGTAATGTTCCGCAAACTTTGCACCTATATTATCAGCAAAACAAGAGCCAAGTAGCAAAATCTTGTCTCCATATCCTATCTTCCTTGCAGAAGGTGCAATTTCTACCGATGTATATAATTTCATAATCTAACTCCTAACAGCGTTTTAGCGCATTCTAACATCTAGTTTCTCTACTCAAAATGCATCACCTTCGCAGGACTAATCTGCGACACGATTGCCGATGGTGCCAACATAATCACCCAAGCCACCAGCAGCACACCTATATTCAGCGCCACCAACCAACCCCATGGGAATGCCATGGGCACATAACTCACGTAATATATGGATGCATCCAATGGTATCACCTGCGTAAAGTATTGCACGGCTACCAATCCCAAGCCCAACACATTGCCCCACAGCATACCCTTGCCCACCAACAAGATCGCTTCATAGATAAAAATCCGACGTACAAACCGATTATGAGCGCCCAATGCCTTCAGCGTACCGATCAAAGTAATACTCTCTAAAATCAAGATTATCAATCCTGTAATAATACTAAATCCCGACACACACAGCATCAACACGATGATAATCACCACATTCATATCCAGCAGATCCAGCCAACCAAATATCTGCGGATTCAACTGCTCCAAGGTCTGCGTGTAAAACGCATTACCCGCCTCATCCAATCGATTAGCTGTGGCAAAATACACGCCATCGGCTGCCTCTTGCAAATGCCTCAAATCATCCACAAGTACCTCTATGCCAGACGCTTGCGACGCTCGCCAATGATTCAACTGGCGCACCAAATCTATATCGCCCAACACAAACAACCGATCCATCTCGCTCATGCATGTGTTGTAAAGTCCCGATACGTATAACTTACGCACGCGCAAGTCCTCTTGCACAAAATAGCACAATATCGCGTCACCCACAGCCAAATGCAATTGATTAGCTAATACGGTAGAGATAATCACCTCGTTCTTCTCCTCTGGCAACGAACCGCTTACTAAGTTTTCTGCAAAATAATCCCAATAATCCGTACCCTTGAAAATGATCCCTTGAAACGCACTATCAGTTTTCAAGATACCTGGTTTGGAAGCAAAAGTAGATACTTGTTTCACATAAGGCAATCCCCGCAGTTTCTGCAGCAACGAATCCGACACTTCCACAGGTTGCAGTTCGTAGGTCGCATTATTATCAAAATTCACCACTTGGATATGACTACCAAAGCCCGCCACCTTGCGCTGAATCTCTTGTTTGAATCCCACCACCACGCATATCGCCACAATCATCACCATCACACCTATCAATATCCCCCCCAGCGCCACACGCACAGCCGGACGCGATGTACGCGCCTTACCCTCCTCAGAGAAATATAATCGTTTGGCTATTTTCCACTCTGATTGATCCATACCTCTTCTCTAAACACTAAACTCTAAACACTAAACTCTAAACTCTAAACACTAAACTCCAAACACTATGGCACAGTTTTTGTACGCAATTATACGTATGAAAAATCTGTTATATATCGTTTTATTTGCTTTGGTTACTCCTGTAGCCACCTCGTATGCACAGCACCATCCGCAGCGTACTCCAGAGGATATTGCCCGCAAGCAAACCGAAATGATGGTGCGCGAGTTGGACATTCAAGATAGTCTCGTGCGTGACACCCTTTACCGTATGCACCTCAAGTTTGCGCTCAAACGAACTATCAGCAACACCCGTGCCGAGGCCATGCAATACATGATGGAAGCCAATGCTGAGCTACAACATATCCTTACTCCAGAGCAATACCAGCAGTTTATGAATCAGCAGGTTAATCACACACCTCACCGTCCTAAACCTCACTACAATCGTTTCGCAGTCACTCCTACTGATTCTACTTCTCCACCAAACGATAGCAAACAAGCATCGCATACACCACCACCGCCACCAGGGCACCAACCATAAGTCCTCCCAGAACATCTGTGGGATAATGCACCCCAAGATACATTCTGCTATAGCAATTCGCAGCCACCCAAAGCATCAAGCCTACGGTGGCTATTTTGTTGCGCCAAATCAACGAGAAGAGCAATGCTACCGCCATCGTATTCGCTGCGTGACTACTCACAAACCCATATCGTCCACTCCTGTACCCATTCACCAAGTGCAACACACCTTCTAATTCAGGTACGCGTGTAGGGCGTGGGCGAGCTACAAGCTCCTTCAATATCCCCGAAGCAATAAAATCCGCAGCTCCTACTGCCAATCCTATCACCACAATCATCACTACACAAGCAGGCACTCGTTGCAACCACTTCACGCTCGTCATTGCAGGTTTGCGGTAACGCCATACCAACAAGCCAATCAATAGCAAATACAGCGGTATCCATGTTGCTTTCGCCGAAATAATCCACATCAACGTATCCGCCCATGGCGCATGCCAACCATTGATAGCCAACAAAATCTCCGTGTCAATATGTAATAGTTGCTCTAACATATTCTAACATCCTCCCTTCCCTTAGCGGGGTCCCCGATGACGCCTGCGTCATGGGGTGCTCTCAGGGAGGGGATGGGGGTAGGCTTATTCATTCAACAGCACCGCCGTATGGCATGCCACCACGCCTGCTGTTTCCGTACGCAATCTTGATCGTCCCAACCCCACAGGTACAAATCCGTTGGCGATAGCCGTCTCCACTTCTTGCTCCGAGAAATCGCCTTCTGGTCCAATCAAAATGAGCACATCCCTACCCTTTCGCAACGCATCTTTCAACTCGCGCTTCTCATCCTTATAGCAATGCGCAATAAATTTGTCCATCTTACTCTCATCGCCAATCCCTCCCCTTGAAGGGGAGTTGGAGGGGTCTATCAACGTGGCAAAATCCGTCAGCGGATTCAACTTAGGAAGATAAGGCGTCAACGACTGTTTAGCAGCCGACAGGATAATCTTCTCCAGTCGGTCAATACGCAAGGTCTTTCTCTCCGAGAAACGACACAACAGCGGCGTGATCTCATCCACACCGATCTCCGTACATTTCTCCACCATCCACTCCAGTCGCTCGATATTCTTCGTCGGCGCTATCGCCACATGCAAGTAGATATTGTGCGTCTTCTCTTGCTTCTCTTGGCTCAACACCTCAAACTCGCAATGTCTTGGATGAGGATTCGTGATACGCGCATGATAGGTCGTTCCGCGACCATCCGTCAGCAGTATCTCATCACCACGGTCATAGCGCAGCACACGCACGCAGTGCGCCGACTCCTCCTCGCTGAGGAAATGACTGGTCTCTATATCTGGAGTGTAAAACAAATACATGCCACTAAACTCTAAACTCTAAACACTAAACACCAAACTAAAGTTCACTCTCCTTCATACGTTCTGCATTCTCCGCCACTTGCAGCGCATCAATCACACCCTGTATCTCGCCGTCCATAAAGGCAGTCAGGTTGTAGATCGTATAACCGATACGGTGATCCGTAATACGTCCTTGAGGGTAGTTGTAGGTGCGAATCTTTGCCGAACGATCACCCGTACTAACCATCGTCTTACGGCGAGCAGCAATATCGTCGATATATTTCTGATGCTCCTTGTCATAGATCTGCGTACGCAAACGCGACAAAGCACGCTCCTTATTCTTGGGCTGATCACGCGTCTCGGTACACTCGATCAATATCTCTTGCACCTCGCCCGTGTTAGGGTTCTTCCAGTTATAGCGCAAGCGCACACCCGACTCCACCTTGTTCACGTTCTGACCACCAGCACCACCTGAGCGGAATGTCTCCCACTTAATCTCGCCCTCGTTGATATGCACCTCAAACTCGTCCGCCTCTGGCAACACCGCCACCGTCGCAGCCGATGTATGCACACGACCTTGAGTCTCCGTCACAGGCACTCGTTGCACGCGGTGCACACCCGATTCGTATTTCAATGTGCCATACACATTCTCACCCGACACATTGAAGATAATCTCTTTGTAGCCCCCCACAGCACCTTCTGAGAAACTACTAACGGTCATCTTCATACCGTGTGTCTCAAAGTATTTGCTGTACATGCGCAGCAAGTCGCCCGCAAAGATACTGGCCTCATCGCCACCTGTTCCTGCGCGAATCTCCATCACCACATTTTTGCCATCCTCTGGGTCTTGAGGCAGCAGCATCAGCTTCACTTCCTCCTCCAATGCAGGAATCTGTGGTTCCAACTCATCGATCTCCGCACGTGCCATCTCACGCAAATCGGCATCCGACTCATTGTAAAATAGCTCTTTGGCTTCTGCCAAGTTATTCACAGCTTTCTTGTATTTCTCAGCCGACTCCAATACGCGCTCCAAGTCGCGGTACTCGCGGTTCAACCGCACATAGCGCGCCTGATCGGCTATCACCGAAGGGTCAGTAATCAGCAAGCTCACCTCGTGAAACTTCGCCTCCAATCCATCTATTCGTTCTAATATATCCATATCTAATGCATCCTTCTTCTCTTAGGGCGCGGCAGAGAGTTGATTGCCGCGCAAGTTGTTGATATTGTTGTTTAAGTTGTTGGATAAATAAACTCCAGTTGTCGTTTATTTCGCATCCACTTCCGACCAATAAGCATCTGTTGGAATAATCCCTTCCGACCACAAACGCAAGTTCTCCACAAATCGCACCAAGCGCCAATCAATGGTCTCACTATACACTTTGCGCGAGATAAATATGCGGAAGAACCAACCGAACTTCACATGCACATCCATACCTATCTTCGCACTCTTCGCGCCCGTTGGTAACACATGAAACATTCCATATGCCTCTTTAATCAGCGTACCCGCATAGTGAATATCCACGCGTATATCGCGCTGCGCTCCCTGCATCGAATCCGTCACTTGACTCTCTATCACCACGTTCTTGAGAAACGGCTTTTCATTCACCAGCACATCCAGCACCAGTTTACTATACTGCTTCTCAGGCACATACTCCGACTCCTTCCAAATCAAGTAAAACGCATTTTTCTTGGCATCCTCTTGCTTACCCAAACCCGCAAAAAACTGCTCCGATAGCATCTCCGGATCGGTCTGCAAATAGTATATCATCGAATCAATCACCACATTGCATGCCTCAGCACACGTATCCACCTCTGTCTCATACCGCGTATGAAACATACCATCCGACAACGTCGTCAATACCGAAAATAATATCGCAAATACCATCATGCTCTAAACACTAAACAGCAGCGCAGCGTCCACTAAACAACACTAATCCTTCGCATTGAGCGTGCGCTCCATATTCTGCTCGCGGTGAATCAATTGCACCTCCACGCCAAACTTCTCATTGATATGCCGCGCCATCTTCTCCGCCGAATACACCGAACGGTGCTGTCCACCTGTACAGCCAAACGACACCATCAAGTTCTGGAAACCACGATCCATATAGCGTTTCACTGAGAAGTCCACCAACTGATACGCTTGCTCCAAGAATGGCTGCATCTCGCCGTCCTCCTCCAAGAACTGTATCACAGGCTCGTCCATACCCGTAAAGTGGGTATAACGCTCGTACTTACCAGGGTTGTTCACCGCACGGCAGTCAAACACAAATCCACCACCATTGCCTGATGGGTCAGCAGGAATACCTTTCTTATACGAGAAGCTCATCACCCTCACTACCAATGGTTTGCGCACACCCACGTCCTTAAACTGCTTCATCTCAGTCATCTTTTGCAGCACCTCTATCAAATATGGATAATCCTCACTTGCATGCTTCAGCAGATGACGCAAGTTATCTATCGCAAATGGTATGGATTGCAAGAAGTGGGGTTTCTTCTCGAAGTACCCTCTAAAGCCGTATGCACCAAGCACTTGCATCGTGCGGAACAGCACAAAGTGCTTAAGCGTTTCATAGAACACCTCTTTATCGACAGGCATATACTTCTGCAATTCTTCAAGATAGACCTCCACCAATTCTTCGCGCAGGTCAGGATGGAAGTTCGCCTTAGCTTGCCAAAGGAACGATGCCACATCATAGAACACCGGACCTTTTCTTCCCCCTTGGAAATCAATAAAGTATGGCACCACTTCCCGAACTTCTGAACCTTCTGAACTCTCCACCACTTTCTCCACCACCATCACATTGCGCGATTGGAAATCGCGGTACATAAACGCATTCATCCTGTTTTGCAATAGGATATATGCCAGACGCTCAAACTCGTTCTCCAATTTATCTTCCTGGAACTCCAAGCCTGTCGCTTTCAAGAAACAATACTTAAAGTAGTTCAAATCCCACAAGATAGAACGCAAGTTAAACTCAGGCTGTGGATAACATTGGTTAAAGTCAAACTCCTCTGCGCCTGTCACTTGGAAACGCGCCAACGCACGCATCGTCTCGCGCAACATATCTTTCTCTTTCGCGCTGAACACACCCGTCTTTCTACCCTCTGCGATATAGTCAAACAGCAGCACATTGCCCAAATCTTGCTGCACATAGTTCATCTCATCATCGCTCACCGCTAGCACCTTAGGCACATTCAGCCCTTTCTTCATAAAATGCTCTGCCATATAGAGAAACGCATGATTCTCGTCCTTCGAAGTACCCTGCACCCCGATGAGCGAAGTAGTCTTATCCTCACTCTCAATGCGGTAATACCTGCGATTGCTACCCGAAGCGGTCAAAGCTGTTTGTTCACCTGCTTTCTTACCCGTTGCTTCAAAAAATAATAGACTTAATGATTGTGCCATAGTTATCCAATGTAAAATAGGCTACAAAGGTAGTAAAAAAAACGAATATACGCAAGAAAAATCAAAGATTTTTATACATTTCCTAAAATACACAAAAAAAGACACCCTATCGGATGTCTTTTGTGTCCTCCCAGGGACTCGAACCCTGGACCCACTGATTAAGAGTCAGTTGCTCTACCAACTGAGCTAGGAAGACGTGCCCTTTTTCAAAAGCGGGTGCAAAGGTACTGCTTTTTTTTGACACAACCAAATATTTTTGAAAAAAAGTGCATTTTTCTGTGGTTTTTTTGCCAATTTCGTAAATTTATTGTAACTTTGCAGCAGAATATTCATTTTTAATTCAACGTTCTATGAAAAACTATTCAGATTATCATGCGCAAGCGCAAGAGACATTGAAAAATCATTGGGGCATAGTAGCCCTGATGCAAGCACTCCTTATTATAATCTCCGTGCTCATATCTGGTTCGGGAGCTATAGTTGAGTTTTATCCACAATACCAGGCACTCAGCGCATTTTCATCATTGGGATCATTCTTGGTGCTACCCCTGCAAGTAGTCTTCTACAACGTTCTCCTGCGTGCCGTACGTCATAGCGATGGTAATTGGTGGGACAACGCATGGGAGATCATTCGCAAGCAATATGGTAAATTCCTACTAGCAGAATTAGTAAGAATCATCATACTAGTAGTAGTAAGCATCTTTACCCTACTCATAGGCGGTATCATTCTAGCCTATGCTTACGCCATGGTGCCTTATCTCCTACACGACTACCCAGAGCTATCCATACGCGAAGCGATGAAGATCAGTCGCGAAATGATGCGCGGACACAAGTGGGAGCTCTTTATCCTCGACCTAAGCTTCATCGGATGGTTTATTTTAGGTATACTTACCTTCGGTATCGGAATACTTTTTGCACAACCATACCAACTCACCGCTCGTGCAGCTTTCTACGATGATCTGAGAGCAGAAAAACTTGTAGAAGAAGCCGATGATACACAAGAAACTATTGAAGCATGAGAGCCATGATCTTCGCCGCGGGCTTGGGCACACGCCTCAAACCGCTGACCGACACCCTTCCTAAGGCACTTGTGCCACTCGCAGGCAAGACCCTACTCCAGTGGCAGATCGAGCGCCTCAAGGCTGCTGGTATCACCGATATCGTGGTGAATGTCCACCACTTTCCCGATATGATTATCAACTACTTACGCGAGAACGACAACTTCGGTTGTCGTATCGCCGTAAGCGACGAGCGCGACATGCTCCTCGAAACGGGTGGAGGCCTACGCAAAGCAAAATCTCTACTTTTAGGAATCGGGAGTCGCGAATCAGGAAATAACGATGAGCCCATCCTCATCTGCAACGTCGATATCCTCTCCAACATCGACCTCCCTACCCTGCTCCAAACGTATAATCCCGAGGAGATGGGCGTAGTCGTAGTCAGCCCACGTGATACGCAGCGCTATTTGCTCTTCGACGAGACCAATCGCCTCTGTGGTTGGACCAACATCGCCACTGGCGAAGTCCGCCCCGCATCCTTAGTATCCTCACTCAACATTCTACCACCTACAGGCGAAGCCGACCTACAGGCGAAGCCGACCTACCAACTACAGCGCAGCGATCTATCCCCCCTCGCCTTCTCCGGCATGCAGGTACTCAATCCGCGTATCTTTGATGTGATGGATAAGGTAGTTGCTGAGAAAGGCGATAAGTTCTCGCTCATTGACCTCTACCTCAGTATTGCAGAAAAAGAAATTCTCAGGGCTTTTATCCCCGAGAATTACCGTATGATGGATGTAGGCAAGATCGCCCAACTCTCCGAAGCAGAATCCTTCGCCGCCAGTCTCTAATCACTACCATCTACAGCGTAGCGATCTACAGGCGAAGCCGTCCTACAGCGCAGCGTCCTGTCAGCAATGCTGACTCGGAACAATCATCTGCAACGCCCCTTTCATGCAGGTCACCTGGCATGGACCACTCACGTCCATCACGATGCCATCGGCCTCAAACGACTGGTGCTTCTTCGTGTGCATCAGTATGTTATCCGACACTATTGGATGGATAAATGGCAACTCATGCAAACGCCCGTCAAACAAGCGAGGCACGGCTTGACAAATCTCTTTGAACGAAGGTGGTGTTAAGAACATCGCATGCAGCACGCCGTCACATGGGTCTGCATCGGGATTCAGTTTCATACCGCCCCCCACATACGAACCATTCGCAATACTGGTGACAAACATCTTTCCCTCCACCACAGTCTTGCCATCCACATCCAATCGCAAGTGTGGATTCTTATATTTCGTCAGCGACCATATGAGTGCAAAGAAATAGTTAACATGGTGACTACCAATATAATACTTCAATTTCTCAGCATATCTACAGCACATCGGCTCAATACCAAATCCCAGCGAATTGATAAAATAGCGATGATGCTCTATATTGTTGCGCCAGTAGGTCACGCAGCCCACATCAATTGGCTTGCTATGTCCTTTAAAGAATATCTCCAGCGAACGCTTAAAATCTTTATTCAATCCCCAGTGACGCGCAAAATCATTGCCCGTACCGCGTGGCATCAGTCCAAACTGTATCTTCGCGCGTTGCTCAGGTGTGAGCTCCGCACGCATAATACCGTTGATCACCTCGCTGAGCGTACCATCGCCGCCTAATACTAAGATTTGCGTACAGCCCTTCTCCTCCACCAGCTCGCGCGCGAGTTCAATCGCGTGGTTAGCATATTTCGTCACTCGATATATAAATGGCTGACGTCTTGCCTTCAGCAGTTTCCATAGGTATAGGCGTTGCATACGAAACGCACGCTTACCAGATTTTGGGTTAATAATAATTCCTAACATGGTGTTTTGCAATAACTTATTAACGATTTCCACCCATATCAATCCACAAATACTCTGCAAAGGTAGCAGAAAAAAAGCATATATGCAAGCATTTTAGTCTAATACTACACAATTTTCACTTTTTTCCCTCTCACTTCCACCAATTCCACCAATTCGCCCAATTATCCCAATTCGCCCAATCCCTCCCTCCACTGTTCACTAAATTTTGTTTTGGGTCACTAATGCAGCGTGTTGCATTCTTATGAGCCAAAAACAAAAGTTCCCTCGAATTGACATGAATTGACATTGCAATTGACACTAATTGTCTTTATTAATATCCCTGATTTTTATATATTTTTATAGCGAAGCGTATTTTTGTTTAATAGAGGATCAATTTTGTTTTGGGTCACTAATGCAACATGTTGCATTCTTATGACCCAAAAACAAAACTTCACCTCGAATTGACATGAATTGACATTGCAATTGACACTAATTGTCTTTATTAATATCCCTGTTTTTTATATATTTTTATAGCGAAGCGTATTTTTTGTTTAATAGAGAATCCATTTTGTTTTGGGTCACCAATGCAGCGTGCTGCATTCTTATGACCCAAAAACAAAAGTTCACCTCGAATTGACAATAATTGACACAATAATTGACAATCATTGTCTTAAAATAATCATCCCTGATTTTTATAGCGAAGCGTATTTTTGTTCCCAAAAGAAATCACCGTAAACAAAAAAAAACAACGCCCACATTGCTGTAGGCGTTGTCTTTCTCTTATTGCTCGTTCTTACTTGAAGTAAGCTGCAACTTTCTCGTTCTCAACGATTTCCTCTTGGAAGATGTAAGCACCCGTTTTAGGGCTCTTCACCATCTTGATGCACTTAGTGTGGTTACGACCTGCGTTACCAGTGTGCAATGTAGCGACCGCTTTCTTTGCCATAGTT
>JAFYSB010000015.1 GCA_017546705.1 Paludibacteraceae bacterium | reverse complement strand
TGGCTACCGTCGATCATAACACTTGAGAAACCGAAGTCAACGCAACTCTTGCAAGTCTCGAAGCTATCTCCGTGGTCGAGGTGCAAGCAGATTTGTGGCTTCTCCCAACCCAACTCTTTTGCATACTCTACAGCACCTTGTGCCATGTATTGGAGAAGAGTTTGGTTAGCGTAGTTGCGCGCACCCTTAGATACTTGAAGGATTACTGGGCTCTTTGTCTCAGCAGCAGCTTTGATAATAGCTTGAAGTTGCTCCATGTTGTTGAAGTTGAAGGCTGGAATTGCATAGCCACCTTCGATTGCTTTAGCGAACATCTCTTTGGTGTTCACCAAGCCAAGATCTTTGTAACTTACCATAGTTGTAAATAATTTTATTAGTTTAATTTATTATGTTGATTTTCTGTGTTTCTACCTTTAAAACAGCACCAAAGGTGCGCCTAAAACTTTTAGAACTCTTTCAACTCGTTTACTGACGTCGCCTTTCGGCGACAAAGGTACTATTTTTTTTTGACATTACAAAATATTTTTATTCAAACTACACGATTTGCAAAATATAGGTGGCAAAAATATCTAAAAGAGCAGCTACCGATTAGGGTAGCTGCTGATGGGTTGATAGGGTAAATACATTTATTTTAGCATTTTTGCAATTACGAATATTTTGCTACATTAGAACCCGAGTATGTTGTAAGTTTTTCCACGATGTAGGATATAGATATGTCCGTTGTGAATGAACTTGGTTGGAGCGGAAGTATTTGAGGATATTGGTGTGTCGGATATGTCCGTGCCACTACGAAGTATGTATTGCGATGTGCGGGCTGGAACAACGATGGTATTGTTGTCCATAGGGGTGGAGTAGGTTACAAGACGTAAGTCGTCTTTACTGCCACCGAAATTGTTACCCGATGTTGTGATGAGGTTGCCCGCATAGTCGAAATGCATGCTACCAATGGCATTGAATGGTGTTGGATAGGTGGCATGCAACGAGAGTGTGGGACAATCACCTTTCCACGCTATATCAAAGAGCAAGATGTTGCCATCAGCGTTCACCATCGCCAATAGGTTTTCTTCACGATTGAGTGCAATGCCAGCACCATTTGAACCATTGATGAGTGTAGCATCGGTAGATGCAAATTGGCGCGTGCCTTGATGATCGTAGAACATTAGGGCATAGCTACCTGCTTTGTTAGTAAGTGTGTGCTGACAGAGCCAAGCACCATGGCTACAAGCTACGATGGCGAAATTGCCATTGGTATTGTTATCTTCTACGGCTACAACCTGAGAGGGAGCAGTCTTCCATTGGCGGGAGATAGTGCCATCTTCGTTGCCTAGTTGATAGATGACAAAACCTTTTTTTGGGAGTTGCTGGTACTCGCCCATATCTTCGTTCATGGCGTATAGTTTGGTGTCTTTGCCAGACCCATAGATAGCAACGCCAGAGCATGATGAACCCAGATCGGTTAGGGTAAAGGAGTTGTGCCATGCGCCATTGTCATCGTTTTGTATGCCACTAAAGAATTGTTTTTCGCTATAATCAACAGGATTCATGATGGTGATGCCACTCTTGAGGTCTCCCCAATCGGGCCAATAGATATAGCCTTCGCTGTCAATAGCTGGACGACCTGTAGAGTTGAACGTGATGTACGCGTTGTCTGTAGCGAATGTGGGTTGGTATGCATAATCAAAGGCTTGGATTTGGCATAGCCCTACTCCCTTGCGATTGGCGAGGTATATATGTCCGAAATAGTCCGACTCTGGATGGTTGTTAATTGTGGCATAAGCGCGGGTGCATACTTCTCCCTCGTAGATGATACCAAATTGCGGATTGCTCGCAGCAGATAATTGTAAACTCCAAGCAATGGTCGAGTGGGATGGTGGTAGTGCAGAAGTGGGAATAGTAATGCTATTATTTCCAGATTGGAGCGGCTGGGTAATCGTATATTCGCCGAGCAGGTCGCCACTGATGGTGTGGAAAAGCAGTTTGCCCGAGACCGGTTGAGTGTTAGCAAAGAAGGTGAATGTATAATCATTTCCGCTCTGTGCTACACACAGATCATATGCCATGATATGTGGGACAATAGTAGCAGATATGACGATATTACCCCATAGACATGCTACAATGAGGCAGAATAAGAGTCGTTTCATACGTGTGTGTTAGAACTTAAATTTAACACCTGCAAGGAAGTGGATACCTTGCGAATGATAGCCATAGAAGTATTCGCTTCTGCGATGGAGGTAGTCGTTGAGTTGCAAGTAAGCAACCAACCAACGATTGACAGCATATTGACCACCGATATTGAGCGAGATAATGGGGGCAATGCTTTGGTCACCTTGGGTGGTGTGTGCTAAACGGCTGCCCGCAAAATAATTGTCAGAGTAGATACTCCATTTGGAGTCAATATGCACGTCCAATCGGGCTTTGATATCCCAATTAGGGCGATCATATATTGGCTGTTCCGCAGTCCAGAAATAGTAGTTGCCAGCTACGTCCAGTTCGAGTATGTCGCGGTAGTGATAGTGTAGAGAGGCACCCACTTTCCAGCGCTGGTAGTTGGTGAACCACAAGTGGTAGTTGGTCACCACATTCGCATCGTTTAACACAGCCTCCATATTGCATGCATTCATCATATAGGCATATCCGCCATAGATGTCAATGAGCATGGTGGCGATAGGGCGAATCTTAAAGCCGAGTTGTGCATCTACCGGGGTGTAGTTGCGCGGATGTTGGATAGTGACTCCTTGATGCAGGTCCAAATAGCGGTTGTAACGTGTGAACTCTTGTAGCGAACCATTGCCAAAATGGCCATAGGCATTGGTGTAGAGATGGAAGATGTTGTCCATCATGTGCCATTCAAATTCTACATTTGGCGAAGGTGCGAAACTGATGTTTTCTGCATCGCTGATGAGTTGACCATTACCGATATTGAGGTCTAAATTAACACCCGCATGTAGGCGAATATTCTTGCGCTTAAACTCATAGAATGGCTCAAGGTGAATGGCATGACGAGGAGCGATGGAAGCGGTAACGGTGGTGTCGGTGATGGTGTAGAACGCATTGAGCACCGATGCACGGATACCTGCCTTGTGGTAGTCGGATTTCCATGCAAACTCAAGATAGGAACGTACTTGATGTTCGATAGCGTGGTTAGTAGCAAAGAAGGCATTATAGCCCGTTTGTATGCGGTAGATAATACCATCTTTCTTGGTGGATTGTACACCTATCTTGGCTTGTGCATTCCAGAACGTGCGCCAAGGGAAAACAGCCTTATATGCCATGCCATCAAGTTGATAAGCAAAGGCTTCGTTTTGTCCCTCCAGTCCGAAATAGAAGTCTGCTCCCGAGAAATGTCGTGTAGCCAACATGCCCAATCTGGATTGTGAAAGAGCATCTTTCCCCCAATATGCATCGTGGTTGGCATAGAGGTCGAGCGACATCGTCTTTTTGTGTTTGATTTGGTAGGCAAACAGCATGTGCGTATTGCGGTAGCCAAGTGCTCCCTCTATCACGCCGTTGAGTGGAGTAGGCGTGGAGAACTTGGTAGTAGATGCAGGTAGCGCGTGGAGGTTATAGCCAATAGAGAGTGGGTTGGAGTAGGTGGAATACACTACAGGATTGAGTTGTGGTGTGTATTGGATGAAAGTAGGCGTGGTAGTGATAGCTTGTGTTTGCTCAATCTCAGGCTGATAATCGCGCTCCACAGTGACCACGCGATTGAAGACTGTATCTTGCGCTTGGGTGGCGCAAGGAATGCTCATTATCAGCACACACGCAAGGGCTATTGGATATAATCGTATCATAATGTTTCCTCCTCTGTTTCGGTAGTTGGTTGTTCGGTTTGCTGCTCTAATTGTGCAATCGCTTGCAGTTTGGTTTCGATGATTGCAGGGATATCGTCTTGCAGTTTGTAGTTGGCTTGCAATGCCAAGAGGTATTGTTTAGCTTGGAAGATTTCATTGCGTTCCACGTTAATATCCGAGAGTAGAATCAGGCTCTTTGCCAACCAGTACTGGTGCGAGGTCTGGAGTTGGGTAAAGGACATGATCTCGTGTTCTGCCATATCAATAGCACCCAGGTGGAAGTAGCAATCTGCCAATTGATATTTCGCTTCTGCTCCCCATGCGGTGCGCACCTCTTTAGCTAGTGGCGTGAGATCCACCACAGCTAGTCCATATTGCTTATCATGCAAATGACCTTTGGCACGGCAGTAGAGTGCTTCGTTGCGTATGTCAGTAGCTAGATTGTCTTGCTCAAGCAGCTGTGTGGCAGCTTGGATGGTGGCAGTTTGGTCGCCGATATGGTGGTTGCATCGCAAGATACCAATCATGGCAGTGAGGCGGTTGGAAGATGATGAGGCCACCTCTTGCATGCGTTGGAAGTAATAGAGGGCAGTGCGGTACTCTTGCTTGTCGTAACTCAATTCTGCTACGCGCATGCACGCGTCTTCCATATATGGGTTGCCTTGTATATCAGCCAATGCGCTGTATTGCTCAATGGCTTGGTCGTATTGCTTGAGTTGGTAATAACTGTTGGCTGCATAGTATGTGGCATTGGTGCAATGGCGTCCGCCAGGACAGAAACGTGTAAGGTACGTAGTCAGTCCAGCAGCAGCTTGCGCATAATTGCCAAGCATGTATTGTAGTTCGGCTGTCACATACACGAGTGAGTCTTCGCTGGTGGCAGATTGCATCTTCATGCGATTGAGTGTCTTAGTATAAGCTATATACTCATCAATCTTGTTGGTCTCTACATAGACTTGCTCCAGTCCTTCGAGGGCTGCATATGCTTCTTCTGTGCCAGCATAATGCTCAATGGTAGACTTGAATGACTCAATAGCAGCATCGTATTGTTTGGTTGTTCGGTAAGCCATACCTAACTCCAACGACGACTTAGGTGCTTGGTTGCTATTAGGGTATTTCTTTAGCAATTGTTGATAGGTATGAATCGCATCTTCGTTTTTATCTTGTTGCAGTTGAGCACGTGCGATCTCATACATGGCATCATCTGCGTAATCAGAACGAGGATATTGCTCAATGAGCGATGTCAGTACTTCTGCTTTCTCTGCATAATGGTGCAGCAAACCTTGTGCATAACCTTGTTGTAAGATAGCATAGTCAGCACCATTGCTCTTGAGTTCCGCCACTTGGTGGTACACGTCGCTTGCTTGTTGGAAATCGCGTGCTTGGAATAGGCAATCTCCAATGCGATTCAATGCATCGGCATACGTGGTATTGGCGGTATTATTAGCCATTGCTGCTGTGTATTGGCGGAAGATTGGCTCTGCTGCGGCAAAGTCTTTTTGGTTGAACAAGGCATAGGCATGCAGGTATAGCGCCATTGTCTTGTTGGTCGATTCCGCAATATTAGATTGTTCTAGATAGAGTTGCAACTGGGCAATCGTCTGTGGATATTGATGCAGACGGTAATGTGCTTGTGCAGCCAGGTAGTATGCTTCGGTCTTATAGGTAGATGGTTGAGTGGCATTCTCAATCACGAGGTTAGCCCATTTGATCACATCAGTCATTTTGCCTTGTACGAAAGCATCTACTGCCAACTGATAGCGCAAGTATTGCATAGTCTCCTTCATTTTGTCGTCAGGAGTAGGAATGGTCAGCAATGCTTCTAATGCAGCCTGATAGTTTTTGCTGGTGAGGTACATATCTGCCATCAGTGTATATACCTTATTGATGTATTGCGAGTTGGGATACTCATGAATAAAGTCTTGGAAGGCTGTCACACTCTCGCCCAAAGCAGAGTTGTGCAAGTAGGTGGCTTGTACATAGTTGTACATGGCTTCCTCGCGCAATTTAGGATCGATATTGTAGCGAATAGCAGTAGCATAAGCTAATTTGGCTTTCTCCAAATCATCCAATCGCAGATACGCATGTCCCAGATGTAAGCAGGTGTTTTCGGAGATGGAGTCCTCTTGCAGTTTAATCAACTTGAGGTTGTCAATAGCCTTTTGCCAGTCGCGAGTCATGTAGTGGGACATACCAAGCAAGTACATATCATTGCGTACAATCTCCTTCTTTGCCTCTTGTCGCAATGTGCGGTATGCTTCCAAATGGCGCACGGCATCGTCATAGGCAGAGTCTTGATAGTACATCTCGCCTAACATGCGATGGAGCTCGTCATTGTATTGGTTGTCGGGGTAGTTCTTCAGCAACTCCTCTGCACGCTGATATACCTTATCATACTCTTGTTGTGCGTAATAGATTTGCACGATGTAATAGGGTGCTATTTGCTTATAGCCGCCAAGTTGCTCAATGGAGAGAAATTCAGCCAATGCTTGTGGGTAATTCTTTTGGCTATAATAAGCGTAACCCGTGTAATAGGTAGCTTGCAACGAATAAGCGGATTGTTTGTTCTTGACGCGTAGCATGCAGGGTAACGCTTTCTCATAATCTTTTTGCTGCAAGTGAGCATAACCCAAGTAGAAATAGTACATGGGTTCGGATTTGCGTGTGAGATTGTTTACATTCACCTTGCCGAAGGTCTTGATGGCATTTTTATACTTCTCTTTCTCGGTATAAAGCACACCTTGCATCGTTCGTACCTCATCGGCGTAAGTGGTGTAAGGATAGTCATCAAGATACTCCTTGAGGTTAGATTGGGTAATAGGCAAGCGTTGTTCAAACTGCTGCTGAACATCAATAAAAGCTTGCTCATAGTCTTGGGCTATCATATAGGACAACCCCAAGAATGTGGTTGCTATGATACAAACAATTCGTTTCATTTGTTATATAATTATCTTCTTCTACGATTACGTTTTTTGCGTTGCAACTCGCGTTGGCGTTTACGGTTGATGGCTTGAATAACAAACACAACCACTATCAGTGCGAGTACTACGAGGATAAAAATCACCAATCCCATGCTCAGGTTATCGCCTTTCACACGTGACCACATCGCCAACATGTCTTCGGTCTTATCGCCGCAGTCGTGCATCAATGCGCAACGCTCAATGACTGTTTGGTCAGGATAGAATACGTGATTAGCATGCACCGCCTCTGCTCCTTCGCCAAAGAAATAGGTGAGATTAGATGTCGCCTCTATCTCCTCGTCGTTAGCCCACGCAAGAATAGTAGAGTCTGCTACTACGCTCACATAGCCTATCTCCTCCATGTTCAAGATGGCGTTCTCAGGCATACACATATAGTTAATGAAGTAGCTTGCTGCCTTGGTGTTTTTCGCATATACTGGAATACACCAGCCATCAAACCATACATTGCTTCCCTCTTGTGGCACGAAATATTCAAGGTTTACACCCACTTCAGCAGCTTCATCAATTGCCCATTGTGCATCGCCTGACCAGCTGAGGTTGAGCCACGCTTTGCCCTTGGTCATTTCCTCTTTGCCGAAGTCCACTTCCCAACCAGCAATATTATTCTTCATGCTGGTCAAAAACTCCTCCACGCGTTGAATACGGTCCTCCGTAACATTGGCTACCAACTCATCACGGCTCACTTCACCACGAGCAATCTCGTCGCGGAATGCATAGAGCACCACTACCGAGTAAATATCGCGGAACGCATCTTTCATAAATACCTTGCCCGCAAACTTAGGGTTTTGCAAGCCGCCCAAAGAGAGAATCTCCTCCTTATTCACCAATGCAGTGTTGTACAAGATACCCGTCGTACCCCACATATAGCCAACTGTATAGTCTGCCACGCACACGCTGCTGTCAGGTGCCATCTGTTGGAACTTATCTACTGCAAAAGGCGATACCAACTTGGTATAGTCGGGCGTATTGCCAAAATCCTTGTTGATAGGTTGTAGCAACTTGTTGCGCAACATACGCTCGATGATGTACTCCGAAGGACAAATCACATCGTAGTCCTCGTGACCCACCTCAATCTCGGTAAGCATCGACTCATTAATGTCAAAAGTCTGATACAACACCTCCACTTGTTCGCCTGTTTGCTCATAGTACCACGCAGGGAAACCATTGAGCACATTCATGTCGATATAGTCTGCCCAGTTATACACCTTCAGCGTGTGCTCGCGGTCAGCAGCAAAAGCGTTAGATACCAATACACAAGGTAGCACCAAAGCGGCTACAGCAAAAAAGAACTTTTTCATTTCGTTTTGTTTTGTTGTTTATGGGTTCGTATATTCATTATTATCAGCAAGACTAAGATGGTCAAGAAAATCAAGGAGAAGAGTGGTCTCAACTCAGGTGTCAAACCGCCCTTACGCGCATCGGCATAGATAAAGGTAGATAGAGTCTCCAATCCGCTACTACCCTTCGTGAAGTAGGTTACTCCAAAGTCGTCAATACTCAAAGTCAAACTCAAGATAAATCCACTAATCATTCCTGGCCACAACTCTGGCATCATCACTTTGCGCAATGCTTGGAATGGAGTAGCACCCAAGTCCAACGCCGCTTCGTAGATATTCGGATTCATTTTCGTTAATCGTGGCATCACGCTCAACACAACATATGGTGTACAAAACACTACATGCGCGGCAATCACAGTACCTAGTCCACGACTAATACCCAAGAATACAAACAGCAAGAACAAACTGATACCCGTCAGAATATCGGGGTTGATCATCGGGATACTGTTCATAAAGGTGAGAATCTTGCGATCGCGATTGCGCATATGATAAATACCTATCGCAGCCAATGTACCTAATACGGTAGAGATCAATGCGGACGACAGCGCAATCACCACCGTAAAGAATATCGCACGGTACAAGTTTGGATCCACCTTCACTTGTGCCACCGCATCGTAACCAGTAAACAGGTTCTCATACAAACCAAAAGTGAACCCTGTCCAGTTGCCAAATACCTTACTCTGGGTAAATGAGAATATGATAATCAGCAGGATAGGGGCATACAACACCACCAATAGCAACCACAAATACGCTTGTGCTGCTATGCGCGATCCCAATCCTCGCTGCTCAATCTTCGATTTCTTATAATTTTCAAACATGTCTCTAAACACTAAACTCTAAACACTCAACGATTGATATCCTCCTTATCTCCACCAAAGAAACTAGTCAATCCGATGATTATCAGCATGATCAACGACAATGCTGCACCATAGTTCCACATCGCTATACCGCCTTCGCCGAAGCAGCGTTGAATGAGCGAACCGAACAAAGTCACCTTGTTATGCGTCAGCAACTCCGCAATAGCGAAAGTCGAAACCGTTGGCATAAACACCATCACGATACCTGAGTAAATACCTGGCACCGACAATGGCAAAGTCACTTTCATAAACACCTGATGACGCTTTGCGCCCAAGTCGTGCGCAGCCTCAATCAAACTGGTGTCCATTTTTTGTAGAGTATTGTAGATTGGATAAATCATAAACGGCAGGAAGTCATACACCATACCAAACAGCAACGCTCCTTCGCCCAGCGGCAAACCGAACATTCGGAACAATTCTACCGTCGCAATCGTGCGCAATAGGAAGTTAATCCACATCGGCAAAATAAACAACATCGCCATCACCTGCGGTGTCTTGAAGTCTGCCATCGCCATGATATACGCTGCGGGATAACCCAACAGCAGACAAATAATGGTAGTAATCAGCGCAATAGCCAAGGAATAGATAAAGGTGTTTATCGCCTCCGACTTGGTGAAGAAACTCACAAAGTTCTGCAACGTGAATCCACCATCAGCATCCGTAAAGGCATACACACCAATCAGCACCAATGGCAAAATCACCAAGCACAGCATAAACAGCGCATAAGGCCATGCCCATGTACTACGCGACTGAAACACCATTCTTAATTTACTATTTTTCATCTCTAAACTCTAAACAGTAGCCCATAGGGCGTTCACTAAACAAATTAGTCTTGGTTCTTTGTTCCTTGTTCTTGGCTCTTCTTATACAATCTTATATAACTTGGAGCCACGCGAATACCCACTCGGTCACCATCGTCCCACACATCGTTGGTATCCACAAAGATATCATCGCCATCGTCCGTACGAACGGTCAAGTGATAGTGATCACCCTTGTAAAGAATGAAATATACCTCGCCGCACAATACACCATCTTCTTCATCGTCTTGCAAATTCACGCGGTTGAAATCTACTTCTACCTCCACCTCTTCGCCTACTTCGAATCGCTCTGCCACGCGCTCAGGGATATCCCATTCCTCGTCCAAGAAACGCACGCGGTTATCCTCCAGTACTTCGCCATCGAAGGTGTTGCACAATCGCTCTTTCTTCATTACCTGAATATCTTCAGGCTTTACCAGCAGTCCAACTTTCGTGCCTGGCTCGAAGGCATGATAATCTTGAATCATCAACTCATACCCTTCATCGGTCAGCACAGTCATCTCGTAATGTACCCCCTTGAAAATACAACTATGCACCTCGCCTTGCAACTGCCAGTTATCCTCTTTACCCTCTTGCAAAGTTCCGATATAAATATCCTCTGGTCTCACCACTACATCCACTTCGGTGTCTTCGCCAAAACCTCTATCTACACACTCAAAATCGTGCTCGCAGAAGTTCACCATCTTATCTTTCACCATGGTGGCATCCAAGATATTACTTTCTCCGATGAAATCGGCTACAAAGCAGTTTTGTGGCTCGTTATACACATCGGTTGGCGTACCTATCTGTTGGATCTTACCCTCACTCATTACGACCACGCGGTCGCTCAATGTCAAGGCCTCTTCTTGGTCGTGAGTCACATAGATAAAGGTGATACCCAATTTCTTGTGCATCGCACGAAGCTCCATCTGCATGTCTTTGCGCATCTTCAGGTCCAATGCAGCCAATGGCTCATCCAGCAGCAACACCTCTGGCTCATTGATAATTGCTCGCGCAATCGCCACACGCTGTTGCTGACCGCCCGACAGACTATCTACATCGCGATACTCATAGTCGGTCATGCCCACAGTCTTCAACGCCTGCTTCACTTTTTTCTCAATGACTTTCTTATCCTCCTTCTTCAGTTTCAATCCGAAAGCCACATTGTCAAATACATTCAAGTGTGGGAACAACGCGTATTTCTGGAATACCGTATTCACATCGCGCAAGTGCGGAGGCATCGTGGTCACATCTTCGCCGTTCAGCAAGATATCACCCTCTGTTGCTACCTGAAAACCTGCTATACAACGAAGCAAGGTAGTCTTTCCGCAACCCGATGGACCCAAGATAGTTACGAACTCGCCTTTCTTGATTTGAAGGCTCACATCGTCCAAGGCAAATTTACCGTCCTCAAACTGTTTGGACACGTGATTCACCTCAATGATAAAATCCGATTTCTGCATTTGGTCACTTTGATATATTGATTTATGATGATTTTGAGGTTTTTATTGAGGAGATTGCTGTGCGGAGGTTTGGAGCAATGCGGGCATTGTGACAAACTGACAATCAGCAATATACCGATAAAAATTCAAAAGCACATAAAAATGTTAATACTTAATTCACTATGGTCATTCTTCCTAAATGTTGAATTTATAAAAGTGACCATCTTTTTCGCTATGGTACACTATAAGTGTAATACATAAAAGTTCGTTTTAGCCAATTTGGGTGCAAAGGTACAACAAAAAATGCACATACGCAAGTAAAGCGAGCAATATTTTTGAAAATAGGATAGATTTTATCTATCTGCAAGACAATCCTACTGCTCATTGGGAGTTTACTCACAAATGGGTAAATAGGATTGTCTTGCAAAAGGTGTAACCCTATTTTCAAAATATTGCTCGTTAACTGGAGTATAGTCTGCATTTTGCGAATGTACTTTCGGGGGAATTGCGACAGCAAGGCGGCGTCCGAAGGTACAACCCTGCCACTCCGCGCGAGGACATGGTCCGCATTTACTCTGCATTTTGCGAATGTGCTTTCGGAGAAATTGCGATAGCAAGGCGGTGTTCGATGTATAACCAAAAATGCATATTCCCTCTCTTTTTCCTGATCCAATGCCCCTCCCCCGTATTTTTTACCCTTCCCCTTGTAAATCTTTAGTGATTCTTTAGTGATTCTTTAGTGATTTATTAGTTATTCATTAGTGATTAACTTGTCTTTTCTGTAGGTTTACTATTCCATTGCTTGCTGCTTAAAATGTCTCCTTATATCCCTCTTGATAAGTGTGGTGACAGTGTTATTCGACAGTTCTGTTTTTTGTAGTTTTGAGCATGATTGTTGGTGATGTTGAAAAGCTGTATAAGTGGCTGAATTTTCTCAAATTAGAGACGTTTCGAAGAAGTGATATTTTATACAAAATAGGGCAAATTTTGTAAAGTCGAAGTAGCAAAATGAAAAATTAACCATTTTTGGGCAAGAAAAATGCACTTTTTCTGCTGATTATTTGGTGGTTTCAAGAAAAAGTGGTACCTTTGCATGCTTTTTCGCGGCGCGTGAATGTACGTATGTGTGCACAGGGTGTGAGAAAGTAATGAAGAAAAGCAAAACAAAACGTTTAAATTAACATAATTATTAACCAAAATTAAAAAGTTAAAATGCCTACAATTCAACAATTAGTTAGAAAAGGAAGAGCAGAACTTATCGACAAGAGCAAGTCTCCAGCATTGGACAGCTGCCCACAACGTCGTGGCGTTTGTGTACGCGTTTACACAACAACTCCTAAGAAGCCAAACTCTGCTATGCGTAAAGTAGCACGTGTTCGCTTGACAAACCAAAAGGAGGTGAACGCTTACATCCCAGGTGAGGGTCACAACTTGCAAGAGCACAGCATCGTAATGGTGCGTGGTGGTCGTGTGAAAGACCTCCCAGGTGTACGTTATCACATTGTTCGTGGTACATTGGATACTGCTGGTGTGGCTAACCGCTTGCAACGTCGAAGCAAATATGGCGCTAAGCGTCCTAAAGCTAAAAAGTAATTTCTGACGAACTAAAACTAACTAAACGTTCCATACGTTGGGACAGATTATTAATGGGTTGATCGGTTGAGTAAGCAGATGGAGTAAGGGTGAAAAACTGAAATCTGAAAACTGAAAAGTAAAAACTTGAAACTGAAGGGTGAAAACTGAAGCCTGAAAACTGAAGAAGTCTGCTGAAGTTAAGACAATCAACAAAAAAACAAAACAAAACAATGAGAAAAGCAAAACCAAAAAAACGAGTTATCCTCCCAGATCCAGTGTTCGGTGAGGTAATGGTGGCTAAATTTGTAAACCACCTCATGCTCGATGGTAAGAAGAATACTGCATATGGCGTATTCTACACCGCTTTGGAGACTGTTGGTAACAAGATGAAGGGTGAGCAAACTCCACTCGAGATCTGGAAACAAGCTCTGAGCAACATCACTCCTTTGGTAGAGGTAAAATCAAAACGTATCGGTGGTGCAACTTTCCAAGTGCCAACTGAGATTCGTGCTGACCGCAAGGAGTCTATTTCAATGAAGAATATGATTCTCTTCGCTCGCAAGCGTGGTGGCCACTCTATGGCTGAGAAGCTCGCAGCTGAGATCATGGATGCATTTAACAACCAAGGTGGTGCCTTCAAACGTAAAGAGGATATGCACCGCATGGCAGAGGCAAACCGTGCATTTGCACACTTCCGTTTTTAATCGCTAATTAGACGAAACAATGGCTAAACACGATTTGAAATTAAACAGAAATATCGGTATCATGGCTCACATTGATGCTGGTAAGACTACT
>JAFYSB010000075.1 GCA_017546705.1 Paludibacteraceae bacterium | reverse complement strand
GCCCTATTATTTATGCTGTTCTTTGTTTCTACTATTTCGTCAGTCGTTTATCTCCGTTGCCGGATGCAGATTCAAGCCAAGCCGATGAATAGGAAAAGGTTTTGGAGCTGTTTACTCTCCAACGGAGGAAGAAACTGCTCCAAACGGTTTACCGCTTGACCTTTTCTTATTCTAAAAGAGGTTTGGCTACCTTTGCATCCGACAAAAGGGGATAAATGGCAGAACGATGGAGTTAGATGCCTATCAATATCTTTTCCAAACATTATTTCTATATGCTGTACATGGAAATAATGTATAATACATTTTGGTTTTGCCACAAAAATAATGTAACTTTGTGGCAAAAATTAAGATTATGGGTTCAAATAGCTCTTATAGGGCAATGTGTGATGTGGTTGAACAAGCAAAGGCTGGAACGATTTTCATTCCAGACGATTTCGTAATGTATGGTACTCCTGATGCAGTGCGTTCAGGATTGACACGCTTATGCCGTAATAATAAACTATATCGTTTTGCCAAAGGTATCTATTATGTACCAATGTATGATAAATGGGATGGAACACTCCGCGAGCCATCATTGGATGCTATTGCTCAGAAAATAGCTCAACGAGATAATGCTCGTATTATACCAACTGGTGCATACGCTCTTAACAAATTAGGACTATCAACACAAGTCCCTGCCAACATCATCTACATAACAGATGGCTCCGCTCGACAGATTAAATTTGGTGAGGGTAAAAGTATTACGTTTCGTCATAGTAATGATTTGAGCAACTTCGCTTATCAGTCCAAGTTAATACAATTGGCCATACTTGCCATGAGGGAGATTGGTGAAAAATTGATTACAGAAGAACAAACTACTAAAATAAAGAATATGATAACTCAACATGTATCGGAACAAGACTTCAATCACGATATAGTACTTGCTCCAACATGGGTAAAAATGATACTTCAACGATGAAATATATTGATTTATCAAAGGAAGACCGAATAGATGTGCTTGATCGTGTTTCTACGGAATTAAACATAAAGCAACGTGAGGTAATTGAAAAAGATTGGTGGGTTACGGCTGTGCTTCGAGCTTTGTTCAACCTTCCATATGCTCAACATTTGTCTTTCAAAGGAGGTACGTCATTGAGTAAATGTTGGCATTTGATCAACCGTTTCTCTGAAGATATAGACATAGCTATTGATAGGGAATATCTGGGTTTCAGCGGAAAACTTTCAAGAACACAAATCAGTGATAAATTACGTCGAGCTACATGTTCTTTCGTGAGAGAGACCATGCAATATGATTTAGCTGAACAGTTGCATAAAAATGGTATCACAAAAGACAAATATCAAGTTAATGTTGATATTACTTCTATCTCTACTACAGATCCAGAAACCATAAATATTAATTACGATTCTGCTTTAACTTTCTCGGTTGAATTAGAAAATGGTTTGTATATTCTACCTAAAGTCAAAGTAGAGGTAAGCGGAAGGTCTATGAGTGAACCAGTGAGCGAAGTCCCAATTGAATCAATGATTGATTATATTTATCCTAAAGCTCCTTTTGCAGAACCCAAGTTTAATGTTCGAACCGTTCTTCCCGAACGCACATTTCTTGAAAAGATATTTCTATTGCACGAAGAATTTGCAAAAGACAAAGAGTTGATTAAAATAGAACGTATGTCACGACACATGTACGATATTGGTCAAATGTTAAAGACGCCTATTGCAGAAAGTGCTATCCGAAACAAACAACTTTATCGTCAAGTTGTAGAGCATCGTCGTACATTTATCGGATTGCGAGGATTTGACTATGACTCTCTTTATCCAAATACGTTAAACTTTATTCCTCCTACATCTATAATAGAACAGTGGAAAGCTGATTATGAGAATATGCTTATACACATGATATACGGAGAAACCGTTTCGTTTGAAGAACTTGTAAATAATCTTTTCGAACTAAATAAATGTATAAATAATATTTCTTAGAGTTTGCGATAAAAGTTACATGGAAATAATTTATTTGAATTTTAAATGCAATACTGGAACGATAAAAAAGTCTGGACATCGTTCCAGCAATGGTTGGGTCACATCTTGGGTTGATTATACAACGTACACTCTTACTGTTAGTACAGATAATTCCAAGTTGCCACTAAATTGTTGTTCTATAATTGAAAGCTTCTTATCTAATTATAGTGATAAATATGAGGAAGATCAAGATTGGGGTGTATATATATCTGATGAAGATTGCGAAACCATCTTAAATATTTCAGAGTTAATCGAATTATTAAATGCTACTCAAAAAATATTCTCGTTCCAAGAATCTACGGCACCACAACCATATAAAATAGACTCTTTATTATCATTCGCAAAGAAAGAACATCAAAACATTCTACAGGTAATTAAGGATACTAGGAATGAGCTTAATAATGAGATTGTAAAGCTAAAGTCTAAATATAACTTGATAATACTAGAGAAATTATATCCTCATCTCCGTGAACTTATTACTAATTTTCAAATTGATTTTTCTATTCCTTTTGCCGACATAGATTATTATCCAATAGATTTGGTTGCCATCAACAAAGATTACGACTTGTTGATAAAAAGCATTGTACTTTATAACCCTCCTTATAAAGCTATTAATGAAATATACACAGTTCTTACAACTGGAAAATACTCATACTTTGACATTATTTCTAGAAATGTTACTCAATTATCTGCACATGAAAATATAGTTCTATCCGATTATATTAAAAAAATGGAGCAGGAATATGGTTATGCATATTACGCTAGAAATTCTTACGGAAATGAACAGTATTTTAAGCCAAAACTTTTGGTGGGAATGACAAATTTAGTGACGTTATATTTACTTAAAGGTGAATTTAATGAATACGAACTACTTATGAAAATTCCTATTTATTCTTTACAAAAGGATGGATACTATGGATTTGAATCGTTGCTAAAGTTTGCATATTTAGCATATGCAAGATGGGATAAAATTTCATTAGATTCATCCTCATACAATTATGGTAGTGATAGTGTTTTTTTTAGAGAGCGTTTGTTTACTTCTGGGATATATCTTGAAAAAAATATAGTTCCTTTTTTAAAACTTATAATTGAAAATGAAGAAGTAATAAATAGATTAAGTTTGTTTCATCCATATAAAGGAGTTTGCGATAAATCATCCAAAGAATGTGTTAAACGAATAATATGTAATATAATCTCTAAATTCGAGTAGGTATTTTTGTCCCGTTTATATTTCGAAAGTTGAACTCGCATAATGACATTTTGACATTTGCAATTTTGGCATAGAATTTGCTATAAAATGTATGGCTGGGGTTCTATGACTATCAGAATGCACTGGCAACAGATAAACGAATATCGGAAGATGGTCATTTTGAGTATTCCGACTATTAGGCGTTATTAACTCAAACTTCCTATGTATGAAGGAATTCAAACTTGAAGTAAAGGTTAACGTCAATTTGGCAGAAGTGCTATGGGCGTTGATTGCTATGGCATTACTGTTAGGTTAAATTTTCCGTCACCACTTCATTCATATTGAATGGTGACGTTTTTTATTGAGAAGTTAACTGCCGTTTTATCCAATCATTCAAACTCATATTCGGTTTATTTGTTGCAAAGGTAAACAAAACACGCTTACCTTTGCAACTTTTTCAATGAATTGAATCATCCAAGTGTGCTTTATCGCAACTTCATAGAATTTCCACGCTTCTGAGCTTGCTCATATCTGCCGATGGCGACATCATCCACTTCACGGGTAGCCTTGCGGTACTCACTATTGGATAAGTCCTCTTTCTTGTCTGCCGTGAACATGAGAAAAGTTCCGATAGCTCTGTAATCCTCCTTGTCCTTGCCAAAAGCTTCCATTACGCTCTTAATGGACTTTGCTTCCTCTCGGCTAAAGATACTTCGATATGTATCCTTGGCGAATCTGATGATAACATCAATAGCATTTCTGAAGGTCGCGTTGTTTCGTGCCAGGAGCTTGGTAAACATATCCAGCACCTTGTTCCTCCACGAAAGACGGTCTTTCAAATTACGAATCTCATCATCCTTTTTAAGTACAGCATTGCGAACGGCACTCTCCATCTGCTGTGCAACAGTTTTCTTGTAGGCTTCAAGTTTGGCGGTTTCTGCCTGTGTCCGTTTGCGTTCTTCGGCTATTGCTTCGTGAGCCTCTGCCAAGTCAAGTTTCAAGTCCTCTATATCGCCTTTCAATGCTTTGGACTTGCCTGTAGCCCAATCCGCAACAGCACCGAGCAACTGGCTTCCTTTCTCTTTGTTCAGTTTGGAGCGTTTATCGCTGATAGCCTTGTCAAGCATTTCGCTCTGCTTCTCTTTTTGCAGAGCTTCATCACGTAGGGCTTGTGTTATACTCTCTGCTTCCTGAACCTCCTGCTCGGCTACTTTCACCTGATACTCCTTGTATCGCCTTACGGCATCCAAGTTGCGAAGTTCGGATTTCTGCTTTTCAAGAATGAAGTCGTTACGTTCCAAATGCTCCTTGCCAGTCTCGGTTTTGGATTGACCTCGCTCCATTGATAGAATCTCAGAAGCCAAGGTCTGCATCTGCATCATATCATCATCATTGAGTTTGCAACTCTTGCCTGTATCGTGGTTCATCCAATCAAAAACGATATGGGCATGATAGTTCGGCTTGAACCATCTGTTACCTATCTTGAAACTCTCTTTATCGTCTGCATTAGGTTCTCCACTGAGCCAATGCCCTTCATCCTTGTGCATGAAAATCTGCATCGGTGTGATTCCCCAACGCTGGCGACATTCATCGCCAAATCTGCGAAGATCATTCAAGGTGGTATCTGCTTTGATAAGCAATACACCTTCACGGATGGGCGAACATCCTGCCACCTTGATAATCTTTCCGTTCTTGCCTTTGCGTTCATGTTCCTTCTCCTGCATGGCACGTCCTGTCTTTTCCTTGACCATTCGCTTGATGTTGTCATAATGTGTCTGCAAACCGACATTACCGAAGTGCTGATTTATCCACTGCTCGTTATCGGCAGATAGTTCGGGAACGATGTATATTTTGGAGTCCCCGATGTTACGCATGTATTCGGGAGTCCTGCGGTTATGAGCCTCGCTTGATGTTATGTTGCAAGGCTTGATATGTATGCTACTTTTGGTTGCCATAGTTATTCTTTTTTTATTGGTTACTATTTGGTTGTTTGGTCACTTGGTCGTTGTGTCGTTTGCTTCCGCTATCGGTCTGTCTGTCGTGACCAACAGATACACGCTGCACAATTCAAGCGAGCTTCTATCTGTGGGGTTGCTCTTGCGACCCTTGGCTGCACTCGGCATAGTTCAAGCAAGTTTAACTCTGCTCTCGTTTGCGCAAGGGGTTCTTAGGGGTGCAATCCATAAGCGGAGATTGCAAAGAGAGGGTCACTCTTTGCTCTGGGTGCTCAGGGGAGAAACGCCCTGAGTGGGTTATTAGGGCAAAGCCTTAATCCCCTCGGGAGAGCCCACAACTACATAAGCGGAGCGTGTAGTTATAGTGGGCTATATCAAGGGCAAGCCCTTGTCAGTCCGCTACAGCCTACGGCTTCCGCTCTCCTGCTGTCAAGGAGGGTTTTTATCATCGCTTGCGATATGACTTACATCGACCAATACAAGGTCGAGTTCATCAATAAGCCTTTGCAGTACGGGGTTCTTCTCTATCATCCGTTGCAGGATTTTTTCAGCCTCCACTAAGTGGTTTGCTGTACACATGAGCTTGCCTTCTTGTATCTGAAAAACTATCCAGTCGGCTATGTCGATGTGGTCAGCTTTCTGTTTGGGCGTGGCATGTTTCTCTATGAGGTCAGACACGATGGTCTTGCAATAGGTCATGCTTTC
>JAFYSB010000074.1 GCA_017546705.1 Paludibacteraceae bacterium | reverse complement strand
TGGACGCTCTGCGGCGGGATATACATATCCCAAGGGCGTTTACTGCCTTCTTGTTTTGGGTTAGTGAAATTTTCCGGATTTCAAGAGACCAAAACAAGCGCTAATAAACGCTTTTTATAATTATGTCCGTAAACCGATAAATCGGATTACGGGTGCAAAGGTAGTAATTTTTTGTGAGATGTGCAAATGTTTGAGGAGAAAGTTGAAAGATTATTGTATTATACAAGGATTTGCCCGAATGGGATTCGGGACTAATGAACAAAGAGGCATGGACGGCGTCCGCAAGAATGCGAACGAGGTGTACGATGGAAAGTTTTTTAGGAAAGGAGGAAACTTTTTTAGGAAATGAGTCAACCTTTTTAGGGAGCCAATCTTAAGAAAAGTGCGGAGTTCTTAGCAGCAAGGGGACGATAAAGCTTCGCTCTTCTCTCGGTGTTCTCTCGGTCGTCGGTCGGTAGAGTCAGGCAAGGTATAAGAAATGGCAATCTTAACAAAAAGCACTTTTTGTGATTGAGTGTTCTTTCGAGGTTCCTTGGTTTGTCCTAGGTTCTTATCTCGCCCAAAGGGCTCGAACGATTATTCCATCCTTGGTCTTTTATAGGGGAGAATAAGGGAAGGTACAAGAGAAGGGTATCTTAATTTTAGGTATAAACTGTGAGTGATAAGTGATGAGTAGAAGGTGTAGAGTGTAAAGCATAGAGTGTAGGGTGTAGAGTGTAAAGGCTAGGATAAAAAACGAGAGCATTTCGGATGGGAAATGCTCTCGTTTTAGTTACGCGTTATTATAATATCACTGAGATAATGTACTGATTGTATTACAATAGTTCTCTCAATGCCTCAAGGAAGCGGTCGGCTTGCTCTTTTGTCAAGCATAATGGGGCTAGGAGGCGGACCATGTTGGTGCCTGCTACGCCGGTGAAGATATGGTAGTCTTTCAACAAAGCTTGGCGGATAGGTGCTACGCTATCGTGGAACTCAATGCCAATCATCATACCGCGGCCACGAACCTCTTTGATCTTATCGCTCTTAGGCAAGTTAGCCAAGATATATTCGCCGACATTATGGGCGTTCTCTACCAAGTTCTCTTGCTCCATCACGTCCAACACTGCCAAGGCTGCTGCCATGGCCAAGTAGTTACCACCAAAGGTGGTACCAAGCATACCCTTAGTGGCTTGGAACATAGGCGAAATCAATACACCACCGCAAGGAAAGCCATTAGCCATACCCTTTGCCATGGTGATGATATCAGGACGGATTCCATACCATTGGTGGGCAAAGAACTTACCGGTACGACCATATCCGCTTTGAATCTCGTCGAGAATAAGTACTGCGCCGTGTTGTTGGGTCAATTCGCGGAGCGAGCGCATGAATTCAGCAGTAGGGACATGGATACCTCCACAACCTTGGATGCCCTCGATAATGACAGCCGCCACATCGCCTTTAGCGAGTTCTTGCTCTACGGCGAGGATGTCATTGAGATCAAGGAAAGTGACTGGATGGCACTGGTTGAATGGCGCTTGGATCTTAGGATTATCGGTTACAGCCACCGCGCCGCTAGTTCGACCATGGAAACTGCGATGGAAAGCTATCACACGGCTCTTGCCTGTATGGAAAGATGCCAATTTGAGGGCGTTCTCGTTGCTCTCGGCACCCGAGTTGTCGAGGAAGAGGGTGTAATCCTCATAGCCAGAGATACGGCCCAAACGCTCTGCCAATTGCTCCTGGAGAGGGTTTTGAACAGAATTGGAGTAGAAGCCAATCTTGCTGAGTTGGTCAGAGAGCACCTCCACATAGTGTGGATGAGTGTGCCCGATACTGATAACGGCGTGACCGCCATAGAGGTCAAGATACTCTTGCCCTTTGTCGTCCCAAATGCGACAGCCCTGTGCCTTGACTGGAGTGACAGGAAAGAGTGAATATACGTCGAATAGTTTCATTATACGTGTTATTTTTATCAACAAAAATTAATCAAAATTTATTCCGAAAATTATCGAGTATTTTTCTATCCCAAAATTGCAGTTTATTATAATAAATTATTCAAAATTATTGGGAGCAATTAACTATAATTTTGGTTGCGAAAATAATCTTCGTTAATTTTTGAGCTAAATAAATGGTAATTTTTGTTGTTTTAATTTAAAATGCAAGTGCCTTCAAGTTTAAGCCCATTTTTTCGTCGAGGCCGAACATGAGGTTCATGTTTTGCAATGCTTGGCCGCTGGCGCCTTTTAGCAGGTTGTCAATCACAGAAGTGACAAGCAACCTACCCTCGTGCACTTGGGTTTGCAAGACGCACTTGTTGGTGTTCACCACATCCTTGAGGTTGACCTCGTGGTTGATGACGTGGGTAAAGGCAGCGTCCTTGTAGTATTGGCGATAGAGCTCGTATGCTTCTTCTGCGGTGCCGTCGAATGGCATGGTCACAGCCGCAATGATACCACGAGAGAAATCACCACGCATAGGGATAAACTCCACTTTCATACCTGTGTTACGGCCAATCTCCAACAAATGCTGGTGGGTAAAGGCCTTATAAACAGACATATTGTCGTTGCGCCAAGAGAAGTGGGTGGTAGCGGTTGGTTTTTGTCCCGCGCCCGTCGAACCTGTGATAGCGGTTACGCTAGCCTCGGTAGTACGGCCCATCATTGGCAGCAATGCCAGTTGGATAGCTGTAGCAAAACAGCCTGGGTTAGCGAGTTTAGTACAACCGCATATTTTCTCGCGTTGGAGCTCAGGCAAACCATATACATAACCATCGTGCTCATCGCGATAGTCTTGCGCCAGGTCAATGATCTTCAAGGTGTCAGGACACTCGTTCTCAGCCCAGAAAGCAGTACTCTTGCCGTGGCCGGAGCAGAGGAAAAGCACGTCGATAGCGTTCAGGTCGTATGTGTCGGAGAAGCATTGCTCGGTGTCGCCAATCAGACCGGTATGTACGGCGTGGAAAGGTTGACCTGCATTGCTAGTGGAGTGCGCAAAGGTGATCTCCACCTCTGGGTGGTTAACCAAGAGGCGGATAAGCTCGCCTGCGGTATAGCCCGCTGCGCCTATTATTCCTACTTTTATCATTGTTTTTTTTAAAGAGTTGAGAGTTAAGAGTTGAGAGTTGAGAGCAGTTGTGAGTTATTTAGTTGTGAGTCGAAAGAGTCCTAAACTTAAAACTTTCTACTTGAAACTATCAACTTCACAAAACACTAAACTCTAAACACTAAACAAACTTATAATGTTTCGTCGTCGTGGTTAGCGTAGTATACACGGAGTGGGGTTGAGAGGACTTTGATGAAGCCCTTAGCTTCCTCTGAGGTCCAACCCTTTTGCATCTCGCCGTACTCGCCGAGTTTGGTCTTAACGAGATCGTCCTTAGAATCTACACCTACGGTCTCGAACATATATGGACGGAGGTGCATAGTCACCTTACCATTCACATTGCGTTGGCTAGACTCAAGCATAGCCTCGATGTCGCGCATCACAGGCTCCATGTATTGACTCTCGTGGAGGAACATTCCATACCAGTTAGCCACTTGGTCTTTCCAATATTGTTGCCATTTAGAGAGGGTGAACTTCTCGAGGAACTTATGCGCTGAGATAATGAGCATTGGCGCTGCAGCCTCAAAGCCCACACGACCTTTGATACCGATAATAGTATCGCCTACGTGCATGTCACGACCGATACCATAAGGAGCTGCAATCTCTTCTACGGCTTGAATAGCCTTCACGCCATCTTCGTAGATTGTGCCGTTCACACCAACGAGTTCGCCGTTCTTAAACTCGAGTACGATATCCTCTTCGCCGTCCTTGGTGACTTGTTTGAGGTATGCGGTCTCAGGCAAGCCTTGTTTGCTATCGAGGATCTCGCCACCGCAGATACTGGTACCCCAGAGGCCGACATTGTAAGAGTATTTGAGTTTCTCGAAGTCAGCTGCAAAACCGTGCTCGTTGAGGTAGTCAATCTCCTCTTGACGGGTGAGGGCTTTATCACGAGTCAAAGTGATAATCTCCACACCAGGAGCAGCTACGAGGAAAGTCATATCAAAACGCACTTGGTCGTTGCCTGCGCCTGTAGATCCGTGTGCGATAGCATCAGCCTCTACCTCGCGTGCATAGCGTGCGATGGCGAGGGCTTGGAAGATACGCTCGGAAGACACAGAGATAGGGTATGTGCCATTACGAAGCACGTTACCATAAACCATATAGCGGATACTCTTGTCGTAGTATTCTTGTTGTACATCGAGGGTCTCGTAGCGTACAGCACCGAGTTTGTAGGCGTTCTCCTCGTTTTGGCGAAGTTGCTCCGCACTAAAACCGCCGGTATTAGCACATACAGCGTGTACCTCGTAGCCAAGCTCTTTGGCGAGATACATCACGGTGTAAGAAGTGTCCAAGCCGCCGCTATAAGCCACTACGACACGTTTTTTATGAGGAGGCTCAAACAACAAACCAGTGCATAGGCAACGCTCGAAATTGTTGCGGCAGAGGACATCGTAATTGACGCAGCTCTCGCAGCCCTTCCAGAACTTAGGATCGGAAGTGAGGTCTTGGAAGGTCACAGGTTTGAAACCAAGCTCGGTGTTCATCTTCATCACGGCAGCACCAGTGGTGAGGGAGAAGATCTTGGCGTTAGGGAATAACTCTTGTGAGAGTGCTACAATGCGTGTTTTGATTTGCTTAGCGAGGCCCATGTGGCGGTATTCTGGCTTCACGATAAGACCAGAGTTAGCCACGAAATGTCCGTGATCCCAGCACTCGACATAACTAAAACCAGCAAACTTATCGCCATCCATAGCGATAATTGCTTTACCTTCGCGCATCTTCTGTGCTACGTACTCAGGATTACGTTTAGCAATACCTGTTCCACGATCTTTGGCAGCCTCTTCGATGGTCTGCAAGATCTCTGCTACATAAGGTATATGCTTCTCCGAAGCTACCTCAATGTTAAAATTGATCATTGTATATCTTGTTTTGTATTATATTTCTAACAAATGCATTATTATTATCTATTCGCAGATGTATGCGAAAATTCCTGCAAAGTTACAAAAAAAATCTAATATACACAAATTTTACGAGATAAATTCTATTTTTGCTAATACGGAACTAGAAAGTTTCTATTTTACTATGCAAAAGATGAGCGCACATTGATAGCCGCTCATTCGGTATAGTATCGCTTATGTCATTTAAAAGCTTTTCTTTAAATATTGCTAATACATTTGCTTCGATGAGTATCGCCTCATAGCCTCTGATACGCAATTCGAGGTGAGTTGTTGCGGGTGTAGATGATACCACAACGGGTAAATTGGGCTTGCTCGACGAGATGAATCATGCGTTTGTTGGCTTGGTGTGTGTCAATTCGGATATTGCTGCATTGTGCTGAGCACCAATGGAGTACGGTGTTGAAGATGCCTAGTTGCTCTCCGTTAGAGGCAATACGATGGATCGTCCCGTAGGGTTGTGTGTTGTCCAGCCATTGACCATCTTCGATATAATGATAGGTAGGGTCTTCGCCTATGATAAAAACAAAGGTGGCGCATGGGTGAGTGTTGTGCTCAACGATATAACTCACGCCTCGTTGGATGTCGCTCTCAATTTGCTCGCGCGAGGGATACCCATCGCCCCATTGGGTAGGATTGCCGTCAGCAATCATCTGCGCACGAGCGTAGGCGAAGATGGCCATTAGGGCTTCGATGTCGGCATATGTGGTAGGGCGGATGTTCATGGTGATTACAATTGGATATTTTGCAAAGTGATTACGCTTATTTCTGGTGGCACACCGATACGCACGGGTAGGGTGCAACCAAGTCTTGTATTGATATGGAGAGATTGGTTATTCATGTGGTACCAACCTTCGGATTCGGTGAACATCAAAGATGACATGGGATAGCCAAAGAGGCGTACTTGCCCCGCGTGGGTATGTCCGCTGAGTGTTAGCGGGATATCGGTCGTTGGTACAACCTCTCCTCGCCAATGCGATGGGTCGTGCGTTAGCAAGATTTGCAGTCCATTGCCTTTCGCCTCATCGCCTAATTGCCTTATCGCCTTCATAAGATCTCCTCGGGAGATGGTCTGAAATCCTTGCCCCTTACAGGAGATGTTGTCCACGCCAATGATTTGCAGATAAGCGCTGTCGCGATGGATGAGATAGGACTGATTACGAAGCAGTTGCCAGCCGAGAGTGTCGCATTGGTAGGCGGTTAGTTGATTGACTTTTTCCTCTTTCTCTGCATCCGTCAGGCCATGGTGGTATAATGCAAAATCGTGGTTGCCCAATACGCTCATGATACCATCTTTGGCATGCAGTTGGCGCAGGGTTTGGGTAAATGGAATAGCCTCTTCTACGCCAAAACCGACAAAGTCGCCTGTGAAGCAGATGAGGTCAGGCTGTTGGGCGTTGATAGTGTCGATTATGCGCTGTAAGAAAGCAGGTGAATCGGAAAAAGAAGATAGGTGTAAGTCGCTGATATGTACAATCTTGTAGCCGTTGAAGGCTGCGGGTACTTGCGGCGAAGTGTAGGTGGTTTCGGTTACACGCAACAGCTTTCGCCCAAACACATAACCGTAGAGCATAGTGCCGCAGAAGATTAGCACGAGTGCCAACCCCGTATATGCGAACGGCGCAAAGGGCATACTGTGATGGCATAGGCGTGCTATTATCCAGCAGAGCAACCATACTAGAGTAGGGCAGAGAAGTAGCACGATGGTGCAGAATATGAGGAAGGATATAAACATGCTGCAAAGGTACAACAAAATTTGCGAAAATGCAAATTTTGAGTGAAAAGAGTTTTAGAGGCTATTAGGCGATTAGGTGATGAGGTGAGGAGGTGAGGAGAAGAAACGCTACCCTAGCGCAAAGGTAGCGCAAGGGTAGCGAAATAGTAATAGGATAATGCTCGAAGATTTGGATTAGAAATTGCAGAGTGATTGTCCCATGGTGTTGTATATCTTGCCGTCGCAGAGAATAAGGACTTGATTGTCTTTAACGACCTTATATGTCTTAGCATTATTGCTTAGAGTGTTATCAATATCAGTTGTTGTTCCTCCTTGAGTGCTTTTAGGGAAACGAACGGCTATGTCATCGTAGGCAAAATAACCTGGGATAGTAAATCCGTATTTGCCACCCATCTCGTCGGAATAGAGGAAGTTAAAACGCACTTTAGCTACTTCACCCAAGGCAGATAAGTCCCACTTTTGCCAGTCTGTGACTACATTTTCGCCCTGTACTAAATAGAACTCAACAGAGTCCATAGGCTCGGCATAGGCATCTGCATCTACATCATCAAAGCCATACGCTACAATCTTCAGCCAAGCATCTTCGGTTAGTCCCTCCCAATTACCGCCAAAGCTATTACCAGCTTCGCTCTTCACACCATTGTACAATTGGTTCAATGTATAATTGGTATTGGTGACATACATATGGTCAATCACATGCATCTCGCCATCTTCAAAGGTGAGTTCTGGTAGATTTTCTATATAACTAAAGAAGTCCTTGTAGCCATAGTGTACTGCAAAATTATTTCCCGAATGGGGTTGTACTGGCACCATCATTTGGAGATTAAACCAGCCCAGCATAGCGTCGTTACCTGCATTCTCTGCTACATAATCTTCGCCATAGTATTTAGCGATGTGTGTGTCGCGATCTTCATCATTCCAACCTGCACCCCAGTAGTTAGAGATCGCATGACCGCCACCCCAGAAGCAATAGGCATAGTTGTCAGGGAAAGTGTGTGCCAACTCGGTATTGCCCTCATCATACCAATGGTATGCGGCACTCATATAGTCCGCATAGGTCAATGGACCACCATACTGTGGGTCATCGATGAGGTCTGACCATGTGGTGATGGCTCGACCCGCCCAATCATCTGCATAATCAAGTGTGTACTCACTAAACTGAGCATCTTCGTCTTCAAAGGTTAAGACGCGCAACTCGTAGTCCTGCGCCATGAGGACTGCATTCATAAGGCATAAAGCCGCAAGAAAAATAGATTTCTTCATGTTGTTTGTTGTTTTAAAGGGTTAATATATTGGGTTTGTTTGTCTTATTTTCTCCATTTGGGCGTAATGCCGAGGAAGATTTCAAAGTTGATACCTGGCATAGGGCGGGATAAAACGGATAGATATTCTTCATTAAACAGGTTGTTGATAGCTGCTTTGGCAGATAAATCTGCCCAATCAAATACAAACACCTTTTCCAGCGAAATATTGCTCATAAAGTATTGAGGCAGTTTTCCTGTCAAAGAAATATCGTTGGAAGACATGGTATAACGCTCTGAATAATAGCACCATTTATACAAGAATGACCATCTGCGCCACGATAGTCTGCCTGTAACCGAAGAAGATAGTTCGGGTACATAAGGCAGCTGCTTGCCTACCGATTGGTCGGCGGGTGTTCGTGGTTCACCCATATTGATGGATGGTGTCCATGAGAAGGTTCCATTGAGTCCTAACTGCCATGTCTTGCCTAATGCCACATCCAGATTGGCTTTGAGTTCGATGCCATAGGCATGCACATCCTTGATGTTTTCGGGGGAGAAAAATCCCTTCGTAGTGGGCAACCAGATGATCCAATCCTTGATATAGGAATCAAACCAAGTGGCAGAGCCGTTCAGCGAATACACGCCCTCTTTGCCTACAGCAAAGGATAGTCCTGCGTCATATGTCCAACCACTCTCGTGCTTAAGGTCAGGGTTGCCGCCAGGAAGGAAGTAGAGGTCGTTAAGCGTAGGATAGCGGAAATTGCGTGATACGGAGGCCTTGGCTACAAGATTGCCTTTCTGAGAAAGTACACCATCTATAAATAATGCAGGTATGATAGGTGTCCACTCTTTGCCATACATCTCCTCGCGAATCACAACGGACAGTCCTAAACGGTCGATAGGTTTCCATTTAGCCGAAATAGAACCAGATAACTCGGGTCGTCCTTGGCGATAACCCACAATGGCTTTGTTGCCATCTTGACGAATGATATTCTTATCTTCGCTTTCCACAATATGCTGATGCAGCGATAGATTGGCTGTGAAGAGCCATTTTCTGCCGATATAGTATTCGCCATCTACTTGTCCGTAAAAGGTGTTGATACGACTTCTGGAGCGTGTCATATGCGCCATAGTGCCATTGCCAACATCGCGTTTGTAGTCGTATGCCATCCATGTGTAGATATAACCAGCTTTAGCACCCAGTTTCCAGTTCTCCTTGATGTGATCCCATGAAAACACGCCGCGAAATGTGTGCTCACGCTGGCGATTCTCGAAGTCTGTTTCATTGCCGTAATCAACGGTCAGCATAGCTAATTCACGGTTGGAGTAGAGATACCACGCATTCAGTCCAAATCGATCGCCTTTACCCGTATTGTAATATATCTCTTGCAAGAGGTGGAAATCCTTGAATGCACCGCTACGATTGCGTTCTATGGGATAGTACTGGTCAATGATATTCATATCCTCGTCATAGATGTTCTCCTTCTTGTCGTGGTTGCGGTATTTGTAGTCATTTGGGGACGAGGAAAAGACCGCACGAGTGGAGATTTGCCAATGCTCATTACCATAGGTGAGTCGCAGAAACTCATCAAAAGTCTTGAACGAACCTGCACCTTGTATGTATTGCAATCCAAATCCATCTGCGTTGGCGGGTTTGGTACTCAGTTTGACCGCACCACCTAGTCCGCCACCTGTCTCGTTCACCGAAGAGGTGCCATGCAACAACGAGGCATCATCTACGAAATAGGATGGTATCATCGAGAAATCGGTCATGCCGAGCATGGGGTTATTGATTTTCATACCGTTCCACGACACTTGTGTATGCGATGGTGAGGTGCCACGAAAAGCCACCGTAGAGAGTGTAGCACGACCATAATTCTTGACAAAGATAGAGGAATTGAAGGTTAATACATCCGCCATAGATAGCGCGATGTTTTCTTTCAGCACCACGGTATCGAACTTTGTCTGTTGGGTACCTATCTCCTTGATTGGGCGCTTAGCATAGACATTTACATCTTTGATTTGAATATGTCGCACTATATTATCTTGCGTAGTAGTCTCTTGTGCGCTTGCAGCAAGCGGGATGAGTGCTACTATTAGAATCCATTTCTTCATGATATATTCTATTATTTCCAGCAGAAAGCGCCTGGTATGATACCTACATAAAAACTATCAATGGGTAGGCGGTCAGGGGAGTAGCGATAGACCATGCCTTGTTGCACATAGTCAATTGCGTCAGCGATATAGACATCGCCAGTGCGAGGGCAGACCGTTAGACCATAATAGAGCGTTCCATTGTATGGCAAGAATGGTCGCACGGGTACGCGGTCGGCTGCAACATCCATTTCCCATACATCGTCGTTGAGCCAGTAGATCTTGTCCTTTGTGCCGTTGAGTTGTACTTCAGATGGCCAGTCACCAAAATCAAACTTAAACTGCTTCTCTATGGTAAAAGTCTCAGCATCAATACGATATAGCGATGGCGCTTCGTGTCCGTAAGGCGAACCTTCGTAACCGCCATCGGTGACTGTCCATAGTTTGTTGTGGCAATCCATGACCAACGATGTGGGTTGGATGCCCACTACCAGTTCGTCCACTACTTGGTCTGTCTCGGTGTCGATCTTGAGAATGCGATTTTGATAGGACCAGCAGTTGACGAAGACATACTTGCCATACTGCAGCATTTGTTCGGTGGAGCCACTCTCCATGGTCATATTTGGAATGTCGATATAGCCTGTGATCTCATAGCGTTTGGGATTGACGATGAAGATGCGGTTATCCCAAATCTGCGTGACATAGGCTTTTTCGTCCGAAAGGAAGTGGATATAGCGAGGTGAAGTGAGGTTGGTGATGCGTCCTACTTCCTTGAAAGTGTTGATGTCAATCGCAAAAATGACATGTGAGTTATTGACGACTACCCAACCTATGCTATCACGAATAACCATAGACTGTGCCACATCGCCCAGTTTCATGGCGTTAGCGCGGTAGAAGACTTCGTTTTGGATGGTTTTGGAATGAGGGTCGTAATAGGATAGAGTGGCATTGCCATACTGGAAATTGCCCTCGTTGCAGATGAATAGACCTTCCCCCAAGGCATTAAACTCTTCCTCAAGTCCATAGTCCCACTCCATGCATGCCGTCAAGCATACGCATAAAGACAATAAGATGATACGAATAGTTTTCATTGTTTTTTCATGTTGTAGTCATAGAATCCTAATACCTCTGTAGATACCTCTCCAAGCCAACCGCTCTTGGTGTTGACACCCACTTGCACCTTGACAAAGTCAATGTATTTCAAATGAATAGGTTGACCATCCATGTCAATCGCATGACTGATTTTGAAGTGGTTGGCATTGGGGTCTGCATTGGTATTCTCGTCGTCGCTAAGACGGTCAATGTCACTGAAGTTATCGGCATATCCCCAATCATATTCTACGTTTACCCAATAGCTGCCATTGCCCGATGCATCGTAGTTGCGAGCTTTGAGGCAAGTACCCGTAAGGGTATAACTATCCGCTTCAATCCATAGTGGATAGTAGTAATCTTGTCTGTGGAATTGTGCTAAATAATCAATCTCTCCGCTATTGCCGAGGTTATCCGTCCATTGTACGGGCATTTTAGGACCTGTAGGACGATAGTAGGTCACGCTATAGTTTTGGATAGTCTCCGCCTTGCCGGTCTCAGAGCCAGCTAACTCATACCATGTATCATCGGGTTGTCCATTGCCATTTTCGTCTTGCATGACCCATACAATACCTGGTTCGGAGGAGCCACTGAACGAGTTGCCGAGAATAGCTAGATCGTAGTCGCCTGAATTATCAATACTATGGTCAAAACCGACCACGATATAGCCACCAAAACCACCCAATGACACCCAGTTAGGGGATGGATTACCATTGCGATCAACCTCTTTCATCCGCACTTCGGCATAAGCGACAGCGGCTTCGAGTGTTGTTTGTGTGTTGTCAAAACCTCCTGTTTTCAGTTCGTTGATAAACTGACCTGGGGCTGGTATGTATGCATACACTTTATTCCAATCTGCTGTAGATGCGGCTGTTTTAGAGCGGTAGAATTGGTTTTCTGGATATACGGTGATGATGAAAGTGTGTGCGATGGTCGTTTGCTGTCCATTCTGCTCGACTTGGGCGGTAGCTGTCAGCATGTATTCGCCTGCCTTGTCAGCGGTAAAGACAAAAGATGAACTGCCTGCTACTGCTTCTTGACTATCCACTTGCCAAGTGTAAGTAAGGTTATCTGTATGGCTTTGTGCAGAAGGTTGGATAGCCAGTTTACGCCCTACTATGGTGTGGTAGGTATATTGTGCAAACTCCCATACGAAAGGCAATTCGTCCGCATTCACCACCGCAATCTGTACGCTATCGCTATGTGCGCCATCCTCGTTTTGTGCACTACATACAATCGTGTATGCGCCCGTGTTATTGGCTACAAAGGTGTAGGATAATTCCTCAGCAACCTGTTTGCCGTTGATATGCCATGCGATGGTGGTGGGTAGTGAGGTTTGTCGTACTGTAGCATTCAGTTCGAACTGTGTACCTACCGCTACGGTCAGTTGCTCCATTCCAGCGATAGAGACGGTCGGTATCTCCAGTTCCACGACATCTACGCGAATCTCTTCGCTATCCGTGCCGCTATCTGTGCTAATGGTCAGAACAATGTAGTATTCGCCTATCTCCTCGCTAATAAAAGTGAGAGAGGGAGAGGTACCTATGACCTCATTATTCATTGTCCAGTAGTAAGTTGCTCCTTCGGCTGATTCGTAGTTGGGAGCAATGGTAATCGCGCGTCCTGCCTTGACGGTATAGACACCTGTTTCGTTGTCAAGCAGAATCTTAGGAGGTAGTGATGTGGTGATGTCATCGTCAATGATACACGATGAGAGGAGCACAATAATGCTAAAAAAAGAAAACTGTAATAGTCGTTTCATATTGTATCTTGTTTGTATGGTTAATATTCAGCATCAACCACACAACAGTCAACCATCTGCTCTATGCGAGCAACATGGCAGGATGATGGTTGGCTGTTGTGTGGTAAGATAATCCACGAAGAATATAGCCATTGACCATCAGATACAATACAAGGGTACTTGATACATCTATCAAATACCTATACGCATATGTGCGTACCGTAAATAATATTGAAAACCTTTGCGTCATGTCGTTGGCTCGATTCCCCGAGAGCGTTCAACTTCACCAACTCCTCGTTGGTGGCACGCAGCAGGTCTTCTGACTTATCGCTCCTTCTGTTCAGCCTTCCCAGTTCATTGAGAACCAGTGACTTTCAAGATTTTGAACATCGGATTGCGAATCACAGCAGCGGGACTGTGCAGGACTCTCACCTGCTTCCCTTTACTGAATGCGGTGCAAAGGTACAACAAAAAATGCACATACGCAAGCAAACGAACACTTTTTATAAGAAAATGATAGATTTTTATCTATTTGTACCCTTTTATCTCACTATGGGAGCTTGCTCGTAATATTGAGATAATGGGGTACAATAAGGCGAAGCCGATTTTCTTATAAAAATTGTGAGTATCTGTAGTATGGGCTGCATGATGCGAACGTAGCTACGAGGGAATGCCATAGGCAGGCAGATGTTCGAAGGTACTGCTTATTTTTGATATATGCAAACAAAAAGCGCATTTTTGTGCGATTTTTTAGGTGTAAGGTGTAGAGGCACAGAGTGCCAGTTTATAGGACGGCGCAAAGCGCCTACAGTTTAGAGTTTGGAGGCAGGGAATACCCGAATATATTCGGGATAATAAACAAACATTGCTTAGACAGAAAACTCCAACAGGCACTTGCGGCAGAGGCATTGGTTGGGGTATTGCGCGGCTAGATGCGTACGAGTAGCAGGAGAGAGTTCCACGCCTGCACATTGGCACTTAGCGGGATTCTCGTGCTGGCAAATAAACGCCGCACCACAGCGAGGACAAGATTTGTGTTCGTGCAATACATAATTGGTATTTCGTCCACCTTCACCAGAATCGCGGAGTATGCCTTTTTGTACTAAGTCTTGGATATCACGCAAGGCAGTGGCAGATGATGTATGCGTCATCTTTGCCCATTTGCTGGTATTGAGTTTACCTTCCAATCCATCCCATAGGCGGTTGATAATCTTCACTTGTCGTTCGTTAAGCGGGGTAGCTACATGCTTTTGCCAAAAGAGTGTCTTCTGCACGACACGCTGTACACGCGTTTGCGCTGTGGTGATAGCATCTTCCATCGTCTCAAGGAACCATATAAGCCAAGGAGTGATGTCCATACCATGCTTGCCAATATACTCCAGTATCTCGTAATATCCTTTCTTGTTGCGCAGTATAGCGGCTGACATGCTGTAGAAGCGTTGCGATGAGCCATCTGCACGAGCCAACAGCATATCTGTGATGGTGCGTGTCAAGCGACCATTGCCATCGTCAAAGGGGTGGACATTGACAAACCATAGGTGCGCGATGGCGGCTTTTAGGACAGGATCGATACTCTCCTCGCTGTTAATCCATCGCAGGAACTGCTCCATCTCTTGTGGCAGGCACTCGGATGGTGGCGCCTGGTAATGCACCTGCTCTTTGCCTATTGCGCCCGATACCACTTGCATAGGATCCGCACCTTGTCGCCATGCGGCTACGGTGATGGCGGTGATGCCACTACGACCTGTTGGGAATAGTGCAGCATGCCAATTGAAGAGGCGCTCTTCGGTGAGAGGCGCGTTAGCATGTTGCACCGCATCCATCAGCACTTGCACCACACCTTCTGTGTAATGGTCTGCCTCGGGCATGCCCGCGCAGTCCAAACCCAAATGGCGAGCTACGGAAGAGCGCACATGATCAGGATTGAGCAGCATGCCCTCTATCTCAGCGTTGCGCAGGATATCTTCGGTCATAACCTCCAATGCGTTATGGCTTTGTGTGTCAAAACCCATCGAACTCATCAATCCGAGCAACTGCCCTTGCTGTTGTCGTACACGCGCTAAGAGGGAGATGATGTTGCTATCATTCCAACAGAAATGTGGCCACTGTTCGTATTGCCATATCCATACAGGGTGCGTCATAATCAAATCGCTTTATGATGTGAATAATGCCATTTTTCGCTGCAAAGGTACTGCTTTTTGTTGATATGTGCAAGTTTTGATGCGAAAAAGTACATTAATCGCGTCTTTTTGTGAGGGGAATGTGGGTTTGTGTAGGGTGTAAGGTGTAGAGTGTAAAGGCGATGAGGTGATTAGAAAAAACGCTACCCTAGCGCAAGGGTAGCGAAATGGTAATAGGATAATGCTTGAAGATTTGAATTAGAAATTGTTGACTGATTGTCCCATAGTGTTGTATACCCGTTGGCGGAATTAAACCAGCGCATATTTGACTCTTCCAATGGGTTTGTTGTTAATAAAGTTAATATATTGTAGGATAGTAAGTGCGCTGACTTTGCTGATAATACGAGCAAACAATCCTACTAGTTGTTTAGCATAATTGCGACATAACATAAATTGGTCAACCATCTGTGAGAAAAGCGTTTCTACACGTTTCCTTGCCTTAGCAAAGGGCGGAAAAGTTGGTTTCCAATCCTTTTGATTCAACCGGTATGGTACTTCTAATCGGATTTCGGATGTTTCAAATAGATCCAGTTGTACGGATGCACTCAAATATCCTTTATCTCCGATAACAGTAATGCGACTATATTCGTGTTTTATGTCTTGCAGATAATGTATATCATGCATATTCGCTTTTGACATATCATACGAATGTATAACACCGCTGAGACCGCATAAGGCATGCAATTTGTAACCAAAGAAGTAACAATCCTGCGATGCACAATATCCAAAACTTGGTGCAGTAGCAAAATCGTTTCTACCTAATTTACAACGTTTTGCACGAGCGATGCGACATACGGGTTGTAGAATGGTTCAACAAATGATGCAATTATGCAAACAAACTCTTTACATATACCTTTTGAAGAACCGCAACCTGCTAATATACGTGCTAGACATAATGCTTTCGGTCCACCTATGGACGGTTATGATGCTCCAATAAATGGTGCAATATTACCACTCTTAATATTTTCATGTACATATCTAATAATACGTTTTAAATTAAAACATATAAGGTAATAATACAGTTATTGGCCTAAATCAATATAAATAAGGTTATAATTTAAATGCATAATTGCAATTAGAAAATGTAACAAAATACTCGCTATATTTGCGTATATCATTTTTTTACACTACCTTTGCACCCGCATTCAGTTTTAGGGAAGCCAGTGAGATTCTGGCACAGACCCGCTGCTGTGATTTGCAATATCGTTTGTTCCAAATCTAAGTCACTGCCTATCAGGTGGGAAGGCTGAACAAACGAGCAATAAGTCAGAAGACCTGCTGTATGTCGCCAACAGAGTTGGCAGTTAAAGAAGTTTAATGTTCTAATCGCGGCAATGCCGCTGTTCTATGAGAAATTCACCTTTAGAACTTTTAGAACCTTGGAACTTTTAGAACTGCCCGAAGTGGCAAGTTGAACACTCTCGTGGTATAGAGTCAAACAACATGCGTAGATTTGTATCCATAGTATTTTTCACACTCTTGTGTGTAGCAGCATTCTCTCAAAACAATGCCGCCGATTCTCTTTTAGCCTTATCGCCTGATAGCCTCATAGCCCGTTATATTGACCTAGAGGAGTACACCATTACCGCTCGTGTCAAAGAGAAGGATATCATTATCCCTCAAACACTTAGTGGTGTACAACTCAAAAAGATGAATGCCCTTAGTGTTGCCGATGCCATCCGCTATTTCTCTGGCGTGCAGATCAAAGACTATGGTGGAGTAGGGGGTATCAAGACCGTCAATATCCGCTCTATGGGTACCAATCACATGGGCGTGTATTACAATGGTATTCAGCTAGGTAACGCGCAAAACGGACAAATCGACCTCGGCAAGTACTCTCTCGAAAACATCGAAGAAATCCAACTCTACAACGGTCAGAAATCCGACATCTGGCAATCCGCTCGTGAGTTTGGTGCCGCAGGTAGTATCTACCTCACCACTCGCCGTCCACGTTTCGCCGAAGGCAAAAACGTGAATGTCAAAGCACAAATGCGTGCCGGTAGTTTCGCCCTTATTGACCCTAGTCTCCTACTTGATGTCAAACTCAGCGAAACGATGTCGCTGACCATGAACGCCGAACTCATCTCTTCCAATGGCAAGTACCCCTTCCGCTACCGCCGCGTCACTCCTTCAGGCGAAGTGGCATACGACACCACAGCTATCCGCCAGAACGGTGATATCAACGCCATCCGCGTGGAAGCCGCTGTCAATCACTACTATAGCAACACGGGCTTTTGGAAACTCCAACTCTATCACTATAACTCCGAGCGCGGCGTACCAGGAGCCATTGTGAATAATGTCTGGCGCAATGGCGAACGCCTGTGGGACCGTAACTCCTTTGTGCAAGCCACATGGCAAGACGAACTATTCAACCGCTGGTCGGTACGCATAAATGCCAAGTATGCCAACGATTATACCCGCTATATCAACAACGATGACAAACTCATCCATGTGGAAAACCAGTACCTCCAACAAGAATTATACTTCACCATGGCGCACAAAGTGCGCATCTTCGATTGGTGGGATGTGAGTGCGGCCTATGACCTGCAATACAATGCCCTCAGCATGTATGCAGAAGCCCATCGTTTCACCCATTGGCTCAGCGCTGCCACCGCTATCAATATCAAAAACTACCTGCGCCTCCAAGCCAGCGTGTTAGGGACATTTGTTCAAGATGCTTCACAATCAAACAACTCTGAACGCGAAGCCCTGAACAATACTGAACAGCCTGCAATGCAGGCGCTGAACACAAAGCTGACTCCAGCTTTATTCCTCTCCTACCGCCCTACGCAACTCGTTGACCTCCGCCTCAATGCCTTCTACAAACAGAGTTATCGCTATCCAACCTTCAACGACCTTTACTACACCGACATGGGCAACGCTTACCTCAAACCCGAGTTAGCGAAGCAACATAATGTCGGCTTGAGTTTCACGCAACCATTCCGCATTGCCGAACAAAAGGGTTCTGAGTTCCGCCTCAATGCCGATTACTACTACAACCGCATTTCCGACAAGATCATTGCATACCCCAAAGGCCAGCAGTTCCGTTGGACCATGCTCAACCTCGGATTGGTCAAGATCAACGGTATAGACATCAATGCACAACTACATTTCGTCTTACCAAAAGACTTCTACCTCACCGCCAAAGCACAATACACCTACCAAACAGCCATCGATGTTACCGACCCAAATGATTCATACTACGGCGACCAGATACCTTATATCCCTTGGCATTCAGGAAGCGCAGTGGGTATGTTTGGCTGGCAAAACGACTGGCAGCAGTATGGCTTAAACTATAGTTTTATCTATGTCGGCGAACGCTACAACCAACAGGAGAACATCATCTACAACTACACCCAACCTTGGTACACCCACGATCTGAGCGTATTTGGTGAATGGCAATTTGGAGCCAAGAGCAAGGAATCAAGAGCCAAGACAAAATACCCAATAAGCCTCCGGGTAGCATTGGATGTAAATAATTTATTGTCACAAGATTACGACGTGATCCTCAACTACCCAATGCCCAAACGCAATTACAAATGTACTATCAGCATCACATATTAAGAACCAAGAATCAGGAACCAAGAACCAAGACAAATGACCTTAGAGTGTGGCAGTCAATGCTGATTAGTCTTTGCTCCTTGCTCCTTATTCCTTGTTCCCTCACCTCCTGCCGTAGTGATGAGATTATCTTTCCTGCGGAGTACGAAGTTTTGCCGATAGAATCGAGAGAATTAACCTCCTTCGCACCCAACGAACCGATTGGTATGTACCTGCACAACGAGGGCAATATGGGTAGCAACAAAGCCACTATCGACTACCTCGATTTCTGCAACGGCACCTATATCCGCAATATCTACGGCGAACGCAATCCGAATGTTATCAAAGAGTTAGGCGATGTAGGTAACGACATTCAAGTCTATGGCCATCGCCTCTATGCGGTCATCAACTGCTCGCACAAAGTCGAAGTAATGGACTTACGTACCTGCCGTCGCATCGGTCAGATTGATATTCCCAACTGCCGTTACATCCGTTTCCACCAAGATAAGGCCTATATCAGTTCGTATGTTGGTCCCGTAAGCATTGACCCCAATGCCCAATTGGGTGCCATCTTCGAGGTGGATACTGCTACACTCCGTATAACTCGCCAAGTAACAGTAGGTTACCAACCCGAAGAGTTCGAGATTATCGGCAATTACCTCTATGTAGCCAACTCAGGCGGCTACCGCACACCAGACTATGACTCTACACTTTCGGTTGTGGACTTAACAGACTTCCGCCAAGTCAAAAAGATTCCTGTCTGTGTCAACCCTCACCGTGTACGCAAGGACCCATACAACCGTCTATGGATTACCTCCCGCGGTGTTCACAAAGATGTCCAACCACAACTAGTATTAATTAAGAATTTAGAATTAGGAATTAAGAATGATCCAGAAATTCAATATTCCAAAATAACTTCATCTGAAATGGTGATTTTCGGCGATTCCATGTATTTCTACGGTTCCCATTGGAGCGACGAAACAATGTCCAACCAAATTACCTATGGTGTCTTCAATATCCAATCCCCAATCCCCAATAACCAATATCCAATATCCAATATCCAATCTTTCATCACCGATGGAACTGAGCAAAACATCAAGATTCCATACGGCATACAAGTCAATCCTTATAATGGCGATATATATATTACAGATGCTAAAAACTATGTTTCAAGCGGTCAACTACATTGCTACTCGCGCGAAGGTAAACGCAAATGGTCTGTGCGCACGGGTGATATCCCTGCTCATATGTGTTTTGTCTATCGTTAGTTGCGAGCCCTACATACCCATGGTCAATCTTGGCATAGACGAAAGCTATGCCATTGAACGCATGCGCACCCTTATCCTCCATCCTGAGTATGAGGGCGAAGCTTATGAGTGGTGGCTTTGCGAGAGCAAGGAACAAGGAGCCAAGAGCCAAGACGAAATACTTTTTTCCACTGAGCGTAATCTTATCTTTTGCCAAAAGGACACAGGTACATACTTCCTCCGACTGAATATCATCGACCAACAAAACCCTATCACTCACCTATTCAAGGTAGTGGTTTGGGAGGAACAAGTCGCGTATTCACCGTATATTTCAAAGGTATTGGAGTACAACCCAGCCCCTGGGCAGTTTATCAATACCATGCCACAGTACGAGGAGGGCGACAGTTATGTTACCATGCTGCAAAAAGTGGAAGAATCTATTGCAGGCACCAACCGCACACTTATCTCGCTTGGCGCATGGGGTGGGTATGTCACTTTCGCTTTTGACCACTCTGTAGTCAACACCCCCAATCAATCCGATTTCCTCATCGAAGGCAACTCCTTTTATGCCTCTGCTACCAGCAAAGGTGGTAGTAGCGAACCTGGCATCGTGACGGTCAGCATAGATATCAATCAAAATGGTTTGCCTGATGATCCATTTTATCAACTTGCTGGTAGTGAGTACGCTAACCCAAACACCCTACACCAATATTCTCTCACCTACTACCGCACACCAGCCGACCATACGCCACAACCCGATAAGAAAAACTCCCTCACCGACACTACCTATATCCGTTGGACAGACAACCAAAATCAATCGGGCTATCTGCATAAAAACACCTTCCATACGCAGGAGTATTTCCCTCTGTGGCTTGCGGATTCCGCGCTCACTTTCGTTGGTTCTCGCTTGCCCGATAATGCTTATGACCCGAATGGAAAAGGCGCATATTGGATACAACAGCCCTTTGAGTACGGCTATGCCGACTGCCATCCTAACGACAGTATTGCTCGTTGTTCGTTTGATATTGAATGGGCGATGACAGATGACGGCAACCCTATCCATCTTCCTTGCGTGGACTTCGTGCGCGTTTATACGGGCGTCTTCCAACAATGCGGTTGGACTGGCGAAATATCTACCGAAATATCCCATGCCCGCGACCTAAACATCAGTAAAGATTGATGGCTCTTTTATTTTCTCATAAAAAAGTGTTCGTTTACTTGCGTATGTGCATTTTTTGTTGTACCTTCGAACATCTGCCTTGGCTTTGATACCACACAAGCACAACGCTTAAAAGCCAATTCCCTCGTAGCTACGTTCGCAAAATGCAGCCCATACTACAACACACTCACACTTTTTATTAGAAAATCGGCTTCGCCTTAATTTTACCACTTTTATCCTCCTATTATGAGCGAGCCCCCATAGTGAGGATAAAAGTAGTATAAATAGATTAAAAATCAATTATTTTCTCATAAAAAAGTGTTCGTTTATTTGCGTATGTGCATTTTTTGTTGTACCTTTGCGCACCTTAAAAAAACTTTGAAACCATGAAACACCTATTATTAGGCGATGAAGCCATAGCGCAGGGCGCTATTGATGCAGGATTGAGTGGCGTTTATGCCTATCCTGGTACGCCATCTACTGAGATTACGGAGTATATACAACTCAGCGAAAAGCGTAATGCACTTTCCGCTGGTTTAGAGAACGGCGCTGATAGCGCCTATAGTTTAGAGGTTAAAGGCAAGATATTTTGCCAATGGGCTACCAACGAGAAGACCGCTATGGAAGGTGCATTGGGTATGTCTTATATGGGCAAACGTGCACTCGTTTGTATGAAACATGTGGGTATGAATGTTTGCGCAGATGCCTTTATGAATGCTGCTATCACGGGTGTAAATGGAGGATTGGTGGTTGTGGCTGCAGATGACCCATCGATGCACTCCTCACAAAACGAACAAGACTCGCGTTTTTATGCAAAGTTCGCTATGATTCCTTGTCTCGAGCCGAGCAACCAACAGGAGGCATACGACATGATGCATTATGCCTTTGACCTATCAGAATCGTTGCGCACACCTATCTTGTTTCGTGTGACCACGCGCATGGCACACTCGCGTGCGATAGTGGAGACAATAGATACACCTCGTGAGCAAAATACGCTGTCATCACCTGAGAACACCAATCACTTTATATTACTACCTGCCTTCGCGCGCAAGAACTACGCCGAGCTGGTAGAAGCGCAAGCGGATTTCGTGCAAACCAGCGAAGAGTCGCTATACAATACCTATACCAAAGGTATACAACCTAAGAAGGCGATAGTGACTACAGGTATAGCGTATAATTACCTGATGGAGTGTTTAGAGAACGGCGCTAAAAGCGCCTACAGTTTAGCGTTTAGAGAGGCTAGTATTTTGAAGATTGCCCAATATCCATTGCCAAAGGCATTGATCGAACAAATGGTGGCAGATGGCGCAGAAGAGATATTGGTGATGGAAGAAGGACAACCTGTGGTAGAGGAACTCATCCGTGGCATGGTGCCATCTACAGTAGTTGTAAAAGGTCGCTTGACAGGTGATCTGCCCCGCATGGGTGAACTCACCCCTGACTGTGTAGTTGACAGTTTACAGTTGACAGTTGACAGAGGACAGTTGACAGTTCCCGAACTAGTCGTTGGTCGTCCACCTGCACTGTGTCAAGGTTGTGGGCACCGCGATATGTACGCTGCGCTTAATGAGGTAGCGGCTGAGCATGAGGGCGCGAAGATTTTTGGCGATATTGGTTGCTATACTTTAGGTGCCTTGTCGCCATTCCATGCCATCCACGCGTGCGTAGAGATGGGTGCTAGCATCACGATGGCCAAGGGTGCTGCTGATGCAGGTCAATTCCCATCGTTTGCGGTGATTGGTGACTCCACCTTTACCCACTCGGGTATGACGGGATTATTGGACTGCGTGAATAGCAAAGCGAATGTGGTAGTGCTCATTTCCGACAACCTCACCACAGGTATGACGGGCGGACAAGACTCGGCGGGTACAGGTAGATTGGAGGCTATTTGTCTTGGTTTGGGCGTAGAGCCAGAGCATGTGCGCGTGGTAGTGCCATTGCCAAAGAACATGGAGGAAATCAAACAAGTGCTCCGCGAGGAGGTAGCATACAACGGCACCAGTGTGGTTATCGCTCGTCGTGAGTGCATCCAAACCCTCAAGCGCCATTTGAAAGCCAAAAAATAGAACCAAGAACCAAGAGCCAAGAATCAAGACATATCAGTAGCGACTAATTAGACGAGACATATCAGTCTTTGCTCCTGGCTCCTTGTTCCTTAATCCAAAGAAAACATGAAACGCGATATTATTTTAGCAGGCGTAGGTGGACAAGGTATCCTCTCTATTGCCACTGTCATAGGTGATGCAGCCCTCAACGAGGGATTGTATCTCAAACAAGCCGAAGTACACGGAATGAGCCAACGAGGAGGCGATGTGCAATCCAATCTCCGTCTGTCTTCTGAACCCATTTACTCAGATCTTATCCCAAAGGGTGGGGCAGATCTCATCATTTCACTCGAACCCATGGAGGCGCTCCGCTATCTGCCTTATTTGAAGGAAGATGGCTGGATTGTCACCTCCAGCAAACCCTTTGTGAATATCCCTAACTATCCAGAGATAGAGAATGTCTTGGCACATGTGAAGGCAATTAAGAATCATGTACTGATAGACGTGGATGCACTAGCAAAAGAAGCAGGCGCACCCGCGCAAGCTGCAAATATGGTGCTTCTTGGTGCTGCTATCCCAATGTTAGGCATTGACCATGATAAGATAGTAGAGGGCGTAAAACGTATCTTTGCTCGCAAAGGCGAAGCCATTGTCGCCGCCAACCTCGCCGCCATCGAAGCAGGTTACAGTGCCTCTAAACTCTAAACAGTAGGCGCACCGCGCCGTCCACTAAACACCAAAAACACATGAGCTTTCCTCTCAACAAACAACTCGTGGATCAAACTTGCATCGATTTTGGTCTGCGTAACGCCAAGGAACTTGGCGCTTCCTCTATTCGCCAACTCGTGGGCGTAGTCAAGGATATCGAACGTGCTACGGGTGTGGAGTTTATCCACATGGAACTAGGTGAACCTGGACTCCCTGCCGAGCAGATTGGTATTGCTGCCGAGCATAAAGCCCTCAAAGCGGGCATGGGCGCCAAGTACCCCCTCATCACGGGTATCACAGAAGTGAAACACTGGGGTAGCGAGTTTGTGCGTGCGTTTATGAATCTAGATATTCCTACTGATTGCATCGTGCCTACCGTAGGCAGCATGCAAGCGGCGTTCGCTATCAATATGCTCGTGTCACAACTCGACGAGAAACGTGATACGATTCTCTTCCTCGACCCATGTTTCCCAGTGCAGAAGCAACAATGCAAGGTTATTGGCGTGCGTGTGGATTCGTTTGATGTGGCTGATTTTCGTGGCGAAGCCTTGGCTGAAGAATTGGAACGCCATTTCAAGTCGGGTCGTATAGCAGCTATGCTCTTCTCTAATCCCAACAACCCTTCGTGGATGTGCCTCACTGAACGTGAATTAGAGATTATTGGCCGTCTAGCATCATTGTATAACGTACTGGTTATTGAGGATTTAGCATACTTGAATATGGACTTCCGCGATAGCGAGCGTGGGCTACCTTACGAGCCACCGTATCAACCTACGGTAGGTCGATATACCAACAACTGCCTCCATATGATCTCTTGCTCCAAGATGTTCTCTTATGCGGGTCAGCGGGCAGCCATCATGGCTATCAACCCCTATCTGGCACACCGTAAATTCCCGAGTTTAGCCTCACGATACGAGAACGATGGCGAGTTCCTACGGAATCTGATATACAACGTGCTCTATAGCCTATCTTCAGGCGTGACGCACTCCGTCCAGTTTGCTATGGCGGCTATGTTCAAGGCGGCATGCCAGGGTAAGATTGACTTCGTGACCACCACCCGCGAATATGCGCGAAGAGCCAAACTGGTCAAAGAAATCATGCTTCGCAATGGCTTCCATATCGTTTATGACAAAGATGCTGACGATGAGGAGGTAGGCGATGGTTTCTTCTTTACTTTTGGCTATAAGGACTGGACGGGCGAGAAGATGGTCAATAAGATCATCTACTACGGTATCTCGGCTATCTCGCTGGCTAGTACGGGTGCCAAACGCGAAGGTATGCGTGCATGTGTCAGTTGTATCAAGGATGACCAGCTCGAAGAACTCGACCGCCGTCTAGCCCTGTTCAACAGAGATTATTGCGATAAGTAGTTTTCTTGCCTATAACCTATAGCGCCTCTGACGCGTCCCATAGGCGGAACGCCGTCCTATATCCTAAAAAATAGAGTGTACCCATTGCAAGTACACTCTATTTTTTCTCTTTTACCTTGCCTTATTTCACCGAGAGAAGACCGAGAGACGACCGAGAGAGCTCCGCATCAACTCCTCGTGAAAAAAGTGCATTTTCTTAATATAGCCTTCCTAAAAAGGTTGACTAAAGTCCTAAAAAAGTTTCCTTCTTTCCTAAAACAGTTGACCTCGTGCTCTTCGTTCGCATTCTTGCGGACACTATCCATACCTCTTTGTTAATTAATCTCCAATCTCATGGGGGGGCACTGTGTCTAAATATTCTTCTATTGCCCCGACTTTGAGTCGGGTGTTCATTGTTTTCTTTGTTCATTACTCCCGAATCCCATTCGGGCAAATCTTGCCTTTATGTTGAAAATGCACAAAAGAGTGCATTTTTTCTTGCCCAATTCAAAATAAATTTGTACCTTTGCAGGCACAAATACCTTAAACTTTTTATCATATGCGTTATTTAATACCCATTGAACTATGGATAAACTCTGTGGATGACGAACTCCTATGGGAAGGATACTTCTATTATGCCATTTCTGAAAGGAGAATTACAGAAATTGTCAATTTTACTCTTAATTGTGAGAATAAGGAAGGCTTATTTGAGAACATGCCCAAAAGAATATTGGAAAGCATCTCAAAGAAGGCAGATAAGATGTCTCGCAAAATCATATTAGATGAAAAGTTACCTATAATCAATTACCGACTCTCCTTGCCTAAATATTTACCTATAGGTATTCTTCTTTTATTCCCTGAAATCGTTTTGGAAGAATTGAATTTAGAAGGTTTATTTGACGCCTATGATGTACAGTCTATCGATGAGTTGTGGAACATCGCAAACCTAAAACCATCAATATTAGAGGATGAAAAAGAATAAAGAAAAGATAAACTTTGTTTCAAAAAATAATACTAATAAAGAAAATTAAAAGACTAAATATACTATGAAACAAGTCCTAATTAATGGCATACAATATGAATTGGATAGAAAGACTCACACTGCTGGTGTTGTCTCGCTAGCAGATGGAAATAAATATGCAGGAAAAATTTCTATACCTGCTTTTATAATACAAAAACGTTTTCTAGGCGACGATCAGGTGTATCATGTTAATCATATCCATTCGAACGCATTTGCCAATTCTGATATTATCTCTATCGTCATTCCACATAGTGTAATAGGCCTTGATAATAAAAGTTTTAACGGGTGCTCTTCTTTGAAAAAGATTAGTTTGCCTAAAGAGTTGCAATATATCGGAGCTTATGCTTTTAATGGATGCTCGCAACTTACATCTGTTCAGTTACCCAAAAAACTTACTACTCTCGCAACTGGTATTTTTCGTAATTGTAAATCATTAGCTAATATAGTTATACCTGATAGTATCACAAGAATTGAAGAAAATGCTTTTGAAAACTGCACAAGTCTTATTTCTATTAGTATACCCAAGTGTATTAAGTCTATAGCCAAGAATTCCTTTACGGGTTGTTCTTCAATAACTACTATTATATGGGATGTTTGTCAATTCGATGAAATTAAAGAAGAATTTATTCGCATAAAAAAGGAAGTGCCTGTCGCTGTAAAACTGAAGATGGAAAAAAATCCATTTTATCCTTACGACCCATTCACAACAAGGAGAGAATTGAACTCACCATTTACTTGTATTAAAGAACAAATTACATCTTTTGTCTTTGGTGATAATGTGAAACAAATCCCAAGTTTTATTTGCGAGGACATGCGCAACTTAAATAATGTTACTTTTGGAAATAGTATAGAAAACGTAGGGAAGGATGCATTTAAAGGTTGCTCATCAATAGAATCAATATGTTGGAATGTAAAACAGGAAGGAGGTGCGGTAGATAAAAAGCTATTTGATTATTGCCTTCGACATATGAATTGGGGAATCAAATCAATCACATTTGGCGAACAAATAACAGACATCCCAGATAGACTTTGCGAAAACATACGCAACCTTAATAGTGTAAAATTTGGATCTAATGTCAAAAGTGTTGGAGAAAATGCATTTGCAGGTACAGAATGGCTCAAAAATCATACTGATAATATACATATTAATCGTTATTTATATAAAGCAATATTACCAAACAATGTTTCTACTTATACCATATCAAAAGAAACATTGGGAATTTTAAGTGGCGCTTTCTCCATTTGCACATCACTCAAATCTATTATTATTCCAAACACTATAACGAGCATAGGGAAAAAGGCTTTCTTAGATTGCAAGTCTTTGGAAACGATTTCCATCCCCAATAGCGTGACGAGTATTGGAGAGGAAGCTTTTGCAGGATGTTCCTCTCTCACTTCTATCGTCATCCCCGATAGCGTAACAAGTATTGGTAAATCAGCTTTTGAAGGTTGTTCCTCTCTTGCATCTATTAATATTCCTAAAAGCGTGACTGATATAGGAGAAGGTGCACTCAGTCGTTGCCCAAATTTAATTTCTATTACGGTTGAATATGACAATTCAACTTACGATAGTCGTAATAATTGCCATGCAATTATCAAAACAGATACCAACACATTGATTAGCGGTTGTCAAAACACTAGTATTCCTAATAATGTAACGAGTATTGGAGATTGGGCTTTTGCAGGTTGTTACTATCTCACCTCTGTTACTATTCCCAGTAGCGTCAAGAGTATTGGGGAGAGGGCTTTCATGCATTGCTCCTCTCTTGCTTTCATCACCATTCCTAGTTCTGTGACTAGTATCGGAACATCTGCTTTTTCTAGTTGTTCCTCTCTCACTTCTCTCATTATTCCTAATAGCGTAACGAGTATTGGAGAAAGAGCGTTCTTTCTGTGCAAGTTTGCGAAGAGTAATTTTGTTAATAATAGTTCATGTGAATATAAATGCTATGGTGAACAATTGTTTGATGAAGAAACAAATGGCTTTCTTATTAATGACCATGAGATTCAAACATATCGGGCATATCTGCGCAAAGCCTATTCCATAGAAATACCTCATTCCATAACAAGTATAAAAGAAGATTTTTTTAGAAAGGAAGATTTCCCATATCTTACATCAATAGTATGGGATGCAGTAGCGTGCAAAGAAATAAAGTGGGAAGAAGGAAATGGAAGTTATTCATGGAATAAAAAAACATTTTATGGCCCATTCGCTAAAATTGCATCGCAAATAACATCATTCGAGTTTGGTCCAAATGTGAAACATATTCCGAACTGGTTATGTACAGACATGGATAAGCTTAAGAAAATTACAATCCCAACAAATGTCATGACAATTGAAAATAAAGCTTTTTCGTCTAGTTCATTTAATAGTCATGGTTTTTCTGAAAATTTAAAAGAGATAACAATACCTGTTCATATTTACAAGAAAATTTTTGCTCATACAGTAAATCATTTTTATAATGATTTGCAAGCAATATTTTATTATGCTGAAAAAATTAATGTAATAACCAGCAACATTAATCAACTTTTGAAATGATATACAATATGGGAAAGATAGCAACACGATTATATTACCCTGACATACATTTATTCATTAACAACCAAGAGGTTGTTGATCTTGTGATACCCGATGGGGTGCGTTCTTTGCGCAATCAACAGTTTAGTTGTTTTGTCAATATAAAATCAGTAACATTACCTAGAACTATCAAATATATAGGCACATCTGCTTTTGGTAATTGTAAATCTCTTGTGTCAACCTTTTTTCTTGGTAATATTCAAGATTGGTGCGAAATCTATTTTGAAGACAAGTCTTCAAACCCTACATCCTATTCACAAAACCTTATTATAGATGGAGAAGAAGTTACAAATATAGATATTCCACATGGTATTACTAAAATAAATAGTTATGCATTCTATAATTGCAAGTCAATAATCTCCTTAACAATACCATCAACTGTAGCAAGTATTGGGAGTTGTGCATTTTGGGGATGTAATGGATTGAAGGAGTTATCAATCCCAGGAGGTGTTACCCAAATAGGTTCTTCTGCGTTTAGAGGTTGTACCTCACTATCTTCTGTTTATATTCCACATAGTATAACTGAGATTGCACAACAAATGTTTGCTGAATGTAGTGCGCTGGACAATGTGGTTATCCCTGGAAGTGTTACTCAAATAGGTGACTCAGCATTTAAAGGTTGTACCTCGCTTACTTCTGTTTATATTCCACACAGTATAACTGAAATTGCACAACAAATGTTTGCTGAATGTAGTACACTGGACAATGTGGTTATCCCTGCAAGTGTTACAAAAATTAACCACTCGGCATTCACAAACTGTATTTCATTAAAATCAATAACTATTCCTAATAGTGTAAACAGTATAGGGAATCATGCATTTGAAAATTGTTCATCATTAACAACAATCAATCTTCCCGAACAAATTCAAGAGATCGAAAGCTATACTTTTGCAGGATGTTCAATGGTGCATGCCATTACTATCCCAAATGGAGTAACCTCAATTAAGTCAGCAGCATTTAAAAATTGTACTAATCTTACCAATGTAACTTTACCTGATACAATTACCTCCATTACAAAAGATGCTTTTGATAATTGTACATCGCTAGAGAAGATAGTTGTTCCTTCTGGTCAAAAAGTTCGTTTTGTACAGATGGGATTAGGTGTATATGAGCACTTAATACAAGAACAAGAAGATGAAACGATAGCATTAATAAAATTAGCAGAGGCCCATGCTTTTGCAAAAGACTTTTCACAAGCTATTCTCTACTACACTCAAGCTGCCGAAAAAGGTAGTGCTGAAGCAACCTACCAATTAGCAGAATGGTATGCCATAGGCGAAAATCTCGCAAAAGATACTCACAAAGCTCTGCAATACTACCAACTAGCCGCTAAATTATCATATAAAGATGCTCAATTAAAGGCTGAACAAATACAATTTGAAATTGAGGCTGAACATCAACGCTACAATGAGCAAATGGCAGCATTCATGAATGAACAAATAATGTCCTATGCACAACAAACTATTTCTCAAGAAGGTCAACCCACTTACCTCTTTTTCGACACAGAATGCAACGGACTGCCACAATTCTATGACGTAGATGTACATATGACGAACAACTGGCCAAACGTTATCCAACTAGCATGGATTGTTACCGATGAGCAAGGCAATGTGCTTAAGCGCAAAAGCCATATCATTACTCCTAACGTTTTTGAGATTAATGATAATGTTGCTAATCTCACAGGCATTACAACAACTAGAGCTATGCGTGAAGGTATCGAACTTACTACAGCATTATCCGATTTTATGTCTGATGTAAATAATGCCCAGTTGCTCATCGGACACAATATTGATTTTGATATGAAAGTCGTTGGCTGCGAATTGTATCGCAATGATATGGATTATGAAAATCTGTTGAGCAAAAAAACATTGTGCACTATGAAACGTAGCACATATTTCTGTGCAATTCCAAGTTCGAATAGTCGGTATAATGATTATAAATGGCCAAGACTAGAGGAACTTTATCACAAACTATTTGGGTGCTCTTTCTCAGGTGCTCACGATGCCTTGTCTGATGTTGAAGCTACTAAGAAATGCTATTTTGAGTTAAAAAAGAAAGGTGTACTATAATTTTAAGTCAGAGATCGTTACTTATTTTCCTATACTAAGGGTATACAAAAGGAAGGTGATTTCTTTGGCATAAGGAAAGTAACTTTGATTACCTATATAGACTAAGGTGTCTTATCGCTAAAAAATAATAACAATAAAAGGATTAAAAAAATGAAACTTTCTCTTAAATCTTCATCTCTTTTCGCAGCGGTAGCAATGTCCATCTACAGTTTGTTTGTAATTATTGCACAAACACCATTGTATCAGAATGTGATATTATCTGTGGATAAGTATTTTGTGCTATCATACGTGTGCTCCTCTATATTACTTGTTAGCATGTTGGTACTCGGCGTCTCAATCTTTATCAATCGTAAACAAATTCCAGTATTATCCAAGTCACTGCAATGGCAAGCTAGAGTGATTCCTATTGTATTGTGTATCGTATTATTTTGCAATATCTTTGGAATAGCCTCTGTGAAAACATGTCATATGCTTTACTTCTGGTGGTCTGGTTTTGAATGGCTACGCTATGTGATGCTTTTCCTTATAACTGCATGGTTGTGGCAATTCGCTTATATCAAACCTGAGGAGTACCTTTCTACGAAACCATTAGGCAAATGCGGTTTGGCTGTAAGTATTGGTGTAGGTGTCGTTCTATTGTTGATGTTTATATCTTTAGTGCACGTGCTATTCACAGGTCATGTGGCAGGTTTTCGAACCAATGTATTAGTTAGTTGGTTAAAACCCATCTCTGCATTATTATTTTTCGCTGCATATCTATACGAATGTCGTAAATATAAGAAAACGAAATAAGACAAATACAGTCTTGAAATACTAGCTCTGTACCATTTAATTAACTAACTTCTTACAATTCTTCGGCACAACTTTCGGCACACGAAAACTTTTTTCAAAAAAAATACCACAAGCGGGAAGCGATTGATAATGTCACTTCCTGCTTGTTTTTTAGTAGACGATTCCGCTACCCTTGCGCTACCTTTGCGCAGGGGAGTTTGTGAATGGATAGTTAACCTATAGTTAAGAAAACGACATGTGGCGGATGAACTAAAATGTAAGTGAGGGTTTCGAGGAAAAG
>JAFYSB010000073.1 GCA_017546705.1 Paludibacteraceae bacterium | reverse complement strand
TACAGTCAATACGTTAACCCCATAATTTAGGTGGTTATAGCGCTGAGGTCCCACCCCTTCCCATTCCGAACAGGGTCGTTAAGCTCAGCAACGCCGATGGTACTGCGTTTGTGGGAGAGTAGGTAGCCGCCATTTTCAGAACCCTTCATCATTATGATGAGGGGTTCTTTGTTTTTGTAAATATTCGTTTTTATTTGCATTAGTGAAAAAAAAGTTGTACCTTTGTGGCGAAACTTGTAAAGTATAACAAATTTATGAAACGTGTACTATTCACAGCTATGGTTTTAGCATTGTTATTCCAGTCGTGCGATAAGACAGCACAACTGACTTACGAACCTTTTACAGGTGAGTTACGCCATGCCTTTGGTATCTCTACTAACACGCGTACAACTACGCCTATCGTGCTAACACGTATCACTCTCGGTGATAAGACAGGATACGGCGAAGCAGCACTCCCTCCTTATCTAAAGGAAACACAAGAGTCTGTATGTGCCTTTCTTCAGTTGGCTGAGCCTGTGATCAACAGCTGCAGCGAGCCTCTGGATGTAGATGCTATCATGCAAGCGGTGAATGATCTTGCGCCAGGTAATTATGCAGCTAAAGCGAGCATTGATATTGCGTTGCACGACTTGTATGGCAAGCTACAAGACAAACCACTGTGGCAACTATGGGGTATGGATCCTGATGCAACCCCTTGTACTAGCTATACTATTGGCTATGATGCCTGCGACTCGGTTGTGCTGCTCAAGGTGCATGAAGCCGATTGGGCGAAGATACTGAAAGTGAAACTAGGTCGTGGCGAGGCAGAGGATAAACGTATGATAAACCTTATACGTAGTATTAGTGACAAACCAATATATGTGGATGCCAACCAAGGCTGGTCAACCAAAGAGCACGCGCTGATGATGTGCCAATGGCTAGAGCAACAAGGCGTGGTGCTCATAGAGCAACCTATGCCTAAACACATGAACGAGGAGCATGGTTGGCTGTGCGAGCAAGTGGAGCTGCCTATTATAGCAGACGAGGCATGCCAGACATATGACGATGTGGCAGCCTTGCAACCATACTACGATGGTATCAATATCAAGCTCATGAAGTGTGGTGGTGTGGCTCAGGCTCGCAAGATGATAACACTGGCTCGTGAACTAGGTATGCAAGTGATGATTGGCTGTATGACAGAGACTCGTGCGGGTATATCTGCAGCAACTACGCTGACTCCGCTAGTGGATTATGCTGATCTGGACGGTCATGTGTTGCTAGGTAATGACCCATACGATGGTATTCAAATTGTGGATGGTAAGCTGACATTGGTGGATAAACCAGGTACGGGAGTTAGCCCTCTCTAACAATCAATAGGAGAGTCTAAGTAACAACTTAGGCTCTCTTTGTATATATATCTTTGAGATGCTTTGTTTGTATGAGTGCCACCGCTATGATACAACTAGGCAATAGATGTGCTACAGTGGTCGCGAAGTGGTCGCGTAGCCTGCAGAGAACTTGCAGTAGCCCACAGAAAGCCCACAGATGTCTTAGTGATGTTCCTATGGTGCTCCCGAAACTGACAAGAAATTTGCATATTTCAAAAAAATATACTACCTTTGCAGTAAATTTTGATAGAAAAACATAATACCTATGAAAAAAGTATTCTTACTATTGGCTGTTTGCACGGCGATGATGACACATGCAAGCACGTACAACTATCTTGTATTTACTAATACCGAAGGCACTAACACTGTTTTCAGCGTGGCGAATCTATGGCTGAATGTGGATGGTAGCGACTTACAAGTAACCAATGCTGACGGAATAGTCAGTATCCTACTAACGGCATTGAAATCAATGCAATTCTCGGAGGATAGTATTATAAGTGCTGTAGAGAATGTGCTGAATGCAGATGCAGCGGTGCAGGTGTATAGTGTATCGGGCTCGCTGTTGGGTTCATATGGTTCGCTGATAGAGGCTGCTCAAACGTTAGACGCAGGTGCATATGTGATTTCTAATGGAAGTGTAACGCAAACAATTGTAGTGAAATGAAAAAGATAATTGTATTGATAATCAGTTGTTTCGCTATTGGTGGACTTCTGACTGCTCAAACGCTGAATGTGCAAGTAGGGCAAGTGAAATATCAATTTCCTGCGGAGCAAGCAGGGGAAATGACCTATGCGGAAGGTACTACATTGGCTATTATGAATAAGGTCTTCACCTTGGCGGATGTAGCAACTATGTATGTGGATGAGTCGGTAGTGAAGGATAACACGGTAGCTGTGGTGTATAACGGACAGACTGCTGCTATTACTGTGGCTGGCAATGTGGCGCAATACCTGACCATTACCGCGACTGGTGCTCACGTGAATATAGAACAGAGTAGCGACTTGGCGGAGGAGATTACTTATACATTGTCTGGAAGTTCTGATGATGGTGAGTGCTATATATCGGGTTCGTATAAAGCGACTGTAGAGTTGAATGGATTGACTTTGACCAATAAGACCCCAGTGAAGTCAGGTGCTGCGGTCCACATCCAAAATAGTAAACGTATCAAAGTAAAAGTGATGGATGGCACCACAAATACCTTGGTGGATTGTGCTAGTGGTTCGCAAAAGGGAGCATTTTACGTGAAAGGTCATCCAGAGTTTAGTAAGAGTGGTGTATTGAATGTCGTTGGCAACTTAAAACATGCTATTAAATCGGGAGAATATATTGAGCTGAAAGAGGCGACATTGAATGTTACTTCTGCTCAAGGAGATGGAATCAATTGTGCGCAATACTTCTTGATGAAGAGTGGTAATGTCAATATCAATAATGTGACCGATGATGGTATTCAATGCGATTTAGATGATACCGATACAGGATCAACTGGTGAGACCACTGATCACGAGGACGAGGATAGTGGAAATATCTACATCGAAGGCGGAACAATCAATATCAATACGCCAGGTAAGGCTGCCAAAGGCATCAAGTCTGAGGGCGATCTTTTTGTGAAAGCAGGAACTCTTAATATCACTACAACCGGCCATGGTAAGTGGGATGACGAGGATATCAAAACCAAAGCAGCTGCTTGTTTGGGTAGCGATGCCAAGGTAGTTATCTCTGGTGGTACACTTACTCTCACTAGCACCGGTGCTGGTGGTAAAGGTATCAACTGCGATGCAGAGTTTGAATTGTCAGGTGGCGATGTAACTATCGTGACAAAAGGTGCGCTCTATTATCACAACGGTACAACCGAGAATACCAATTATACGGGCAATACGGATAATGTGAATAGCGATTATTATTCTTCTTCCAAGGGAGTGAAAGCCGATGGTGCAATCACCATCTCAGGTGGAAAGATTAGTGTGGCTACCGCAGGTCGCAATGCTGAGGGTATTGAGAGTAAGACATCGATTTTGATTTCGGATGGCGAAGTGACTGTCAACTCATACGATGACGGTATCAATGTGGGAGGTGATGGTAGTGATTTGATTATTTCGGGTGGCTATGTATATTCGCGTGCGATGAATAATGATGGTATTGATGGTAATGGTAACGTGTATGTAAAGGGAGGACTTGTTTTTGCTATTGGTTCAAGAGATCCAGAGGTGGCTATTGATGCGAACACAGAAGAGGGTAAGAAACTCTATGTACAAGGTGGTACCATCATTGCTGTCGGTAAATTGGAGAACGGTGCAAGCATCACTGGCGGTACAGCTAAACAGACTACTTCTTGGACAGCCGAGACATGGTACGCGCTATATAATGGTGGCGAGTTAGTGGCAGCGTTTAAGACCCCAACTCAGTCCGCTTCTAGTTCTGGTGGTGGTCCTGGTGGTCGCCCTGGTGGCAGTAGCAGCCAAGTATTGGTGGTATATACCTCATCTACTCCAACTCTGACTTCTGGTGTTACTGTCAGTGGCGGCACAACGTATTTCGATGGCGCAGCGAATATTGGCGGAAGCGTGAGTGGTGGAAACTCTGTGACATTGAGCAATTATACTAGCAGTGGCGGTCCTGGTGGAAGACCATGATGAGATGGGAGTACGTCGAATAATGAGATATTGAATCTAATCCATACGAATCGCTAGCCTATTGTATGCTTCAAACTACGGGGAAACACTTGGATGGTAATGGCGTAGTTTCGAAGTGCTAACGAGGTGGTTTCGAGAAAGAAAGCGGAAAGATAGCACCAACCATTACTCCTCAGAGAAGTGTACTAACACGTGGCGGTAGGAGTTGAAGATCTTGGACTTGCTGACAAAGCCAAGATAGTGTTTCTGCTCATCTACGACGGGCAAGTTCCATGCACCTGTATCCTCAAATATCTCCATGACCTTACCCATCGGCATGGTGTCGGTGAGGATGGCTTGAGGGGAGTTCATGAGTTGCTTCACAGTAAAGCGATTGTACAAACGAGGTTGGAACATGATATTGCGCACCTCATCTAATAGTAAGATACCCAATAGTTTGCCATTATTATCTACTACAGGGAAGATGTTGCGGTTGCTTTGTGCAATGACCTTGACCAGTTCGCCCAAAGTCATCTCTGGATTGAGTGTTCTAAGGTCGGTTTCCAGGACATTCTCCATCTTCATGAGCGTGAGGACAGAGCGATCTTTGTTGTGGGTAAGCAGTTCACCTTTTTGTGCCAGACGCATGGCATAAAGGCTATGAGGCTCAAAAATCTTGATGGTCAAAAACGATACGACAGCTACCGCCATCAATGGCATAAAAAGGTGGTAGCCACCTGTGAGTTCGGCGATGAGGAAGATACCCGTCAATGGTGCGTGCATGACACCAGCCATCAAGCCCGACATACCTGCCAAGGCGAAGTTAGCCTCGGGAACGCCAATGCCAAGCATATTCATCAATCGGGCACAAATAAAACCTGTGATAGCTCCCATAAAGAGCGAAGGCGCAAAGATTCCACCTACGCCGCCACCACCATTGGTGGCAACTGATGCAAATATCTTGAATAGCAGAATGGCTGCGAAATAGCCCACTAATACCCAACTGCCCGTGCCAAGCACTTCGAAAGGACTATTGGCAATGGCTGATACTGAGTCACCATTGATGAGCTGCTTGATTACATCGTATCCTTCGCCATAGAGGGGAGGGAAGAGGAAAAGTAATAAACCTAATGTAGCACCACCTACGAGGAATTTTACCCATGTATTTTGCACATGGCGTTTGAATAGTTGCTCCAGACGGTTCATACCACGGGTGAAATAGAGTGATACCAATCCGCACATCACACCTAATATAACATACCAAGGCAGACGCTCCACGAAGAATGGTTCGCTATTCACCAATGGGAACATGGCTTCTTGTCCGTTGACCATAAAGGAGATCGCAGTTGCCGTGACGGAGGATATCAACAATGGCGCCATGCGGGTCATGGTCAGATCCATCATCAGCACCTCTAGGGTGAAGACTAGACCAGCGATAGGAGCTTGGAAAATGCCACCCACTGCACCTGCAGCACCACAACCAATCATCAGCATCATGGTCTTTTGATCGAGGCGGAAGAGCTTGGCGAGATTGCTACCAATAGCAGCACCTGTTAGTACGATAGGAGCCTCCGCTCCGACCGAACCACCGAAACCAATCGTCAATGCTGAGCCTACCAACGAACTCCAAGTATTGTGAATCTTGATAATGGACTTGCGTTGCGAGATGGCATATAGAATCTTGGTGATACCGTGTGAGATGTCGTCTTTGACTACGTATTTGACAAACAATCCCGCCAACGTGATACCAATCATAGGGGTGATGAGATACCACCAGTGGTCTTGCTCAATCAAGTGATGTTCCACCAGATGGTGGATACCGTGAATCATCATCTTGAGCAGTTGCGCTGCACACGATGCCAACGCGCCCACAAAGAAACTCAAGATCAATACGAGGTTCTTTTGCGGGATATGCTGCTCACGCCAAGCAATAAAGCGGTCGTATGTAGGATGGGAGTTCAGGAGTTCAGGATTTTAGAAGTTATTCTTCGAAATTGTCTTGGGTGTCCCAACCTATGCCACGATATTTGTCGAGGTCCCATTCCTCTTCCACCTCGTTGAGGTAGATGGTTTGTGGCTCGTCATCATCGTCCATATCGTCGTCGTCATCGCGCTCAATAACCTTGACTTCGATAGGTGCGTGTGAGATTTCAATGACTTGATTTTGCTCTTTGTTGAGCTCTTCCCAAAGCATATCCTTGAGTTCGGTGATGCCCATACCACTCGCGGAAGAGAACGTAATCACAGGAATATCCAGTTCTGCAGCCAACTGTTTGGTCAATTTTTCCAAGTCAATCTCTGGATCTGCAATATCGCATTTTGAGATGGCCAAGATACGTGCTTTGGTCAGCAGTTGCGGATTGTATTTCTCCAACTCGGCGAGCAAAATCTCATATTCGCGTTGGATATCCTCGGTGATAACAGGCACCATAAATAGCAGCACCGCGTTGCGCTCGATATGGCGCAAGAAACGCAATCCTAGTCCACGTCCTTCGGCTGCACCTTCGATGATACCTGGTATATCTGCCATGCAGAAGGACTGATTATCGCGGTAGGAGACAATACCCAATTGCGGTGTCAAGGTGGTGAATGGATAATCCGCTATCTCTGGTTTAGCTGCACTAACCACCGAGAGCAGGGTGGACTTACCTGCATTGGGGAAGCCTACCAAACCCACATCTGCCAGTACCTTGAGTTGCAGAATCACATTGGCTTCCATGCATGGTTCACCTGGCTGTGCGTAACGAGGCGCTTGATTGGTGGCTGTGCGGAAGTGCCAGTTGCCCAGTCCACCTTTACCGCCACGGAAGAGGATAATCTCCTCTTGATGCTCCTTTACCTCGCACATAAACTCGCCCGTGTCGCCGTTGTAAACCACTGTACCACAAGGCACTTCGATGATTTTGTCCTCACCATCTTTTCCGAAAGAGCGCGATGCACCGCCGCTACCTCCGTCGGTAGCGAAGATGTGTTTTTGATACTTGAGGTGTAGCAATGTCCAGAGGTTGCGATTACCACGAAGGATGATATGTCCTCCTCGTCCACCGTCACCACCGTCAGGTCCGCCCTTAGGCACGTATTTTGCGCGGTGGAAGTGCATACTACCCGCACCGCCCTTACCAGAGCGGCAATAGATCTTTACATAATCAATAAACGAGGATGAGGCCATATCCAATTATGAATTTTGAAATATTTTTTAGATGAGACGCAGAATATTGTCGATTTGGCAGAAGGTATCTTCCATCGAGTAATTGCCATTGATAGCAAAATAGTTGTGGCGATGGAGGTAATAGGTGCAAACAGGCTTAGTTTCTGTTTGATATACTTGCAAACGCTTTTTGATCGTCTCGTAGTTGTCATCTGCGCGACCGCTGGTCTTACCACGATTCAAAAGACGTTTGATCACTTCATCTTCCTCTACAAAAAGGTCAAGCAATACCGCTTTCATATTGCGACGCTCCAGCAATAGTTCCAGCGCTTCTGCTTGAGCTACAGTACGTGGAAAACCATCGAAGATGACGCCCTTGCAATCTTCTGGTAGATTGTCCAAATAGCGTGCGATGAGGTGAATCATCTTGTGGTCTGGCACCAAGTTTCCGCCTGCGATTAGTTCGCCAATTTCTTTGCCAAGTTCGCTACCTGATTTTATTTCAGCTCGGAGCGCATCACCAGTAGAGAGGTGTTGCAGACCGTATTTTTTTACAATGAGGTCGGATTGTGTGCCTTTTCCGCTACCTGGGGCACCACAGAGTATAATGTTTAGCATAGTCTATAATGGATTTAATTGATTCAATCAAATGTGAACGTTTAATTATCGATGGTTAATTTTTGACACAAAACGAGTTGCCCGACAAGAGCAACTCGTTATATGCCTCTAGCCAATTAGAGAGCCAAGCCAGCGCCAGCTTTGAATTTAGCAACTTTCTTAGCTGGGATTTGGATCTTAGCACCAGTTGCTGGGTTAACGCCTTCACGAGCAGCTTTCTCTACTACAGAGAAAGTACCGAAACCAACGAGTTGTACTTTGTCACCACCCTTCAATGCACCTGCGATAGCATCAACAGTAGCCTCAACAGCCTTTTGTGCTTGTGCTTTTGTCAAGCCTGCTTGAGCTGCAACAGCAGCTACGAGATCAGTTTTGTTCATAACGATTTTAGATTAAATAATTAAACGTTTAATATATTTTCCCGGTATTTTCCGAAAAATCTCGGGCAAAGTTACAACATTTTTTGGAAATATCAAATATTTTGTCTCAAAAAAAACGTTTTTTGTGCGATTTTTCTGCCATTTTGACTATTTTAACCGCTTTTGCATGATTTTTGTAGGTCATATCGTGTGTTTTTAGTACTTTTGCAGAAAATTTATTAGTAATATATGTTTAGAAACTTACCACCGATTACAAAAAATCTACTCCTTATCAATTTAATATGTTGGTTGGCTGATTTAGCTTTGGGGCGTCATGGCATTGACCTGACACATTGGTTGGGCTTGCATTATGTGATGGCTTCTGATTTCTATCTCTGGCAGCCATTGACCTACATGTTTATGCATGCCAATTTCTCGCACCTCTTTTTCAATATGTTTGCGGTGATGATGTTCGGTCCTGCATTGGAAGAACGTTGGGGTGGCAAACGCTTCTTGATTTACTATCTGATTACGGGCTTAGGCGCAGCCATTGTGCAAGAGTCGGTATGGGCATTGCAGTTGCAACCTATCCTGAATACTGTCACTCCCACTATGGCTACAGCATTGGCTAATCGTGTGGTAACGATTGGTGCCAGCGGTGCAGTGTTTGGCATCTTATTAGCTTTTGGTTGGCTATTCCCTGATGTGCGGATGTTTATCCTCTTCATACCTATTCCAATACGTGCGCGCGTGCTCGTACTGATTTATGCATTGATCGAGTTGTTTGCGGGATTAGCTCCTACTTCAGGCGATAATGTGGCGCATTTTGCGCACTTGGGCGGCATGTTGTTTGGTTGGGTATTGTTGCTCTGGTGGCGCTTTAGAGGCTATGCCGGATGTGATGCTCCAGGTATAGATTGGTATGGGATAAAACGTTGGTTTACTAGTCTTTGGGATAAGATACGAGACAAGTGGGAGGAGCGTTTCCCGAATGACCATCCACGCATTAAGCGCGATGATGATTCGAAGGATTATCGAGATTATCACTACCATAAACCATTATAACGGGCATAAAAAAAAGAGTCAATCGACTCTTTTTTTTATTGTTATACCAATGTTTTGATGGCTTGCTCTTCATCCAATGGCACAAAGTAGATAGGCGGAATATGGATGGTGGTAAACGCTCCATATTGCTGCGACGCTTTCATTCGGATAGCTGCTCGCGCACATGATACCATGATTTGTGCCGTGAGTGCAGGATTGTTAATTGTCATCGCAAAAGACAACTGCTGGTCGGATATGCCACTGGCAACACCTTCCCGCTGAATCAGCACACCATGGTTGTGGGTGTCAAATGGTAGGACAGAATCCACCGCAATCACATTGATTGGGTCATGGGCAAAGTAGTCGTCGCTGATAATGCGTTGTTGTACGGTTTGCAAATCCTCCCCCTCTTCCAGTTGGATATATACATCACGTTGGTGTTTACCTTCTCCGATAGGAATCGTGATGGACACGGCATCTTTCACGCCTTGAATAGCCTTGGCAGCTACGGTATGTCCCATTGAGCGACCAGGACCAAAATTGGTGTATGTTTGTCCCTCTGGCGTCATTGCCAGCATGATAGTGCGCATGATGGAGTCAGTGCCAGGGTCCCAGCCAGCCGAAACGATGCTTACCGCTCCATGCTGCATGGCAATGGGCTTGAGCGCTTGCATATGTGAGTAGATTTCGGTGTGGATGTCAAACGAGTCAATAGTACATATCCCTTTGGCTAACAATTGGTTGGCATAATGGCGAATCTCACGTGTAGGTGTGCACACAAGCACCACATCTGCTTGTATGTTCTCCAAAGAATCGTTGTGGTGATAAATACCAGCCAACTCCATGTCTGAAGCCTTCTGTATGGCTTGCTCGGCTGCTTTGCCGATATTTCCATACCCAAGTATGGCAACTTTAATCATTGTCTTGTGGTTTTGCAGATTACTCTTCATAGTCCACAGCGCTGCGCGCTGCTTTGCATTTACCGATATATTGCGCTACCTTGACATGCTCTGGGTGGGTGGCATAGGTGTCTAGATCCTCCCATGTCTTGAAGGTGCAAGTCAAACAAATATCGTGGTCGGTGTTCTTAGCGTTAGGGATATTGATACCTACGGTCTCGTCCACAAGAACATCAATCTTCTCGCGTAATGCGAGTAGTCCGTCACGAATAATTTGGGCATTCTCCAACTTTGTCTTGCCCTCTGCCTCATCTAAGAGGCGAAAAAATACTACATGTTTTACCATATTGAAACTCGTTTTTGTGGTTCAAGATACATAGGTGACTCCTTGGTTACATTCCATGCTTCATACCAAGCGTTGATGTGTGGCAGAGCGCCGTTTACACGCCAACGACCGAGTGAGTGAGGGTCGTTCTTGGTGCGTTGGAGAATCTCCTCGTCACGGATATTACCTGCCCATACGTTAGAGTAAGCCAAGAAGAATCTTTGCTCTTCGGTGAACTGAAGTTCGCCAGAACCGTTGTTCAGGAGTTCAGCCGCGCTTTGCGCTTGTTCAGGAGTGCGTTGTTTCTTGGCGTTTTGGAAGGCGAGATAAGCCACTTGCAAGCCTCCGTGGTCAGCGATGTTCTCGCCCAAGGTAAATGCGCCGTTCGCGAAAGTACCAGGGGCTACCTCAATGCCGTTGAAGTACTCTTCCATCACTTTGGTGCGCTCTTCAAAGCGTGCACGGTCTTCTTCTGTCCACCAGTTGATGAGGTTACCATCCTTGTCGAATTGTGAGCCTTGGTCATCAAATCCGTGGGTCATCTCGTGGCCGATCACCACGCCGATAGCGCCGTAGTTGAAGGCGTCGTCTGCGTTCATATCAAAGAATGGATATTGGAGAATACCAGCAGGGAAGCAGATCTCGTTGGTAGCAGGGTTGTAGTATGCGTTGACGGTTTGTGGAGTCATGAACCATTTATCTTTATCCACAGGTTTGCCAAGGAAGGAGAGTGAGTAGTCTTGCTCAAACTTAGCCGCGCGTTGGATATTGGCGTAGTAGGTGAGCGTAGGATCAATCTCCAGGGCGGTGTAGTCGCGCCATTTGTCTGGATAACCGATCTTCACAGTGAAGGTGTTGAGCTTCTCCATAGCTTTGGCTTTGGTCTCGTCGGACATCCACTCAAGGGCTTGGATGCGTTGACCAAGCGCTGTTTGGAGGTTAGCTACGAGTTCGAGCATACGAGTCTTGTTCTCCTCTGGGAAGTACTTCTCAACATACATTTGTCCCACTGCTTCGCCGAGTGTTCCGTTGACCATCGCTACGGCACGTTTCCATTGTGGAGTAGGCTCTTGGCGACCGCTGAGGGTGCGACCATAGAACTCGAAGTTTTGCATAAAGATCTCCTCGGTGAGGAAGTCTGCAGCGCCGTCGATGATTTGCCATTGGAAGAGGGTCTTCATATCCTCGAGTGACTCCTCTGCAAGCATCTTGCCTGCCTCTTGGAGGTGGCGTACTTGACCTACGCTGAGGCTATCTGGAGCGATGTTGAGACCTGCGAAGTATGTGGTCCAATCTACTTGAGGCACAAGCACTTGGAGTTCGTCGATGGACATCTTGTTGTAGTTAGCAACAGGGTCACGAAGCTCTACATTGCTGAGCGCTGCACCCGCCAAACGAGTCTCCAGACGGAGCACGGTTTGTGCTTTCTCTGCGGCGTTCTCAATGCCAAAGAGTGTGAACATTTTCTCTACGTGTTTGAGGTATTCAGCACGGATATGTGTAGTATGTTCGTCTTGGTCAAAATAGTAACTTTTTTCGCTCAATGCGAAGCCCGCTTGGTACTCGTTGAGGATGTTCATGCTGGAGTTCATAGCATCTGCATCCACGTACATAGCCCAGAGTCCGTAGTCCATGGCTTTGCCAAGAACTGCAGACCATTGGTCTTTTGCGGTCACAGCGTCTAATTCCGCGAGAACAGGCAGTACAGGAGCGATGCCCTCTGCATTGCGACGCTCGATGTCCATACTCAGGTTGTACACATCGCCAATCTTCTGTGGAATAGAACCCATAGGATGTTGTTTAGCAGCGATGTCTGCGATGAGACCATTGACTTGCTCTAGGTTTTGGAGTCCGAGTTTGTCGAATGAGCCAAAGCGGCTGTACTCGTTAGGAAGTGGATTGTTCTTCATCCATCCGCCACAAGCGTATTGGTAGAAATCGTTTTGTGCGACTACGGTGGTATCGAGGTTCTCGAGATGAATACCGGTAGTCTGTTGCTTGGTACATGCTGTTAGTGCCATAAGCGATAAGAAAAATACTAATGGTTTGTTCATATGTTTGAAAGTTTAAAAAGTTCCAAAGTTCTAAGTGCCCTAGCGGGCTGTTCTAAGGGTTGGGGATGTCCCACTGATCTCACTGATTAGCACTGATATATCATGTAATCTGTGATGATCCGTGTAATCCGTGGGAGATATTAACTACAAATGTATGAGTTTTAAAGATTGTCGTTGGTTATTGTGTTGTATCGTGAGGATATATATACCTTGCGCAAGGCTTGGGAGAGGGTGGGTGGCGGAGGTGATGTACTCCTGTGCCACGATGGTGCCATCTATATTATATATGGTGTAGCTACCCCCTTGCGCATTTTCAATGGCACGGATGGCGTGGTTGTAATAGAATGCGTAGGTGGGGGAAGTGATGTCGGTGGTGGTGTCTTTGCCCAATCTGAGTCCGATAAGGATAGGGTCGTGATCGCTGCAACGGAACATCGTTCCGTCGTTGGACGAGCCATCGTAGGTGTATGCATCTTTCTCAGGTGCGTTGATATGATAAGGTGTCATACCCGTCACTTGAGGGTAGAGCGTGCTATTGCAGAGTGCATGGTCGAGATAACCCAAAGTGCCTTGATACACATAGCTATAGCTGCTGTCTGCGTGGAAGGTGCGATGAAGGTCGATCATACCCCAATCGGTTAGGGTAGTGATAGGGTCTTCCTTGCCATAGGCATTGAGGTCACCCACGATGAGGAAGTCTTCATCGCCAAAAGTGGAGGTATAGGATGAGTAGTTGGAGAGGATAGATTTGGCTTCTTGCACGCGGGCGGCGTTGTAGGAGCCTTGTCCATCGCCTTGATCTTTGTTAGCCCCCGAACCGCTACCGCTCTTGGCTTTGAAGTGGTTGACCGAAAGGATGAATTGCTCGCCGCTGGCTTTCTCGGTGAAACCTTGCACTTTCTTGCGGTTCTCAACATAGGTATCGTTGTGCTGCATATTGCCGTGCGGGGTGACTTTGTCGGTGCAATAGATATATCCCGACTTGGTGAAAGAGCCGTCTGTGACGCTGCCGTCGTTGATGTAGGTGAAGTTTCTGCCTGTGTTTTTGGTCAGGTCCGCCGCTAGTTCTGCCAATGCGCCTTGCCCCGTTTGTATCTCCACGAGGGCGTAGATGTCGGCATTGATTTTAGCCAATGCTTGACTGGTTTTGGTGCGTTGTTTTTGATGATCCGTGCTAGAATCAGGACCATATCCTGTACCAAAATTGTCCACGAGGTAGTACTCGAGGTTCATATAGCAAACGAGTAGGGTGTGTTCGCCACGAGCATTGATGGCTTGGAGGTTGTATCCTTGTTGCATCTCGGCGCGTGTGTTGCCACGGAAGTCGCAAGAAACGAGGCTAAGGCTCGTGGTAGAATTGACTTTGACTTTGAGGTTATGTAGTCGCTCATCGATGCGATGGTAGCCGCTAACATTGGTGAGAGTGAGAGAAGCTTGGTCGTTGAGATTGAGCAAGGAGTAGTACTCGGTAGATAGCGGAAGTGCTTGGTTGGTAGGGTTGAAGATACGACGTGGAGCGATGGTTAGTTGTCCGGACTTGGTGTTGTTGACTACATAGAAATGATTGGTAAACTCCACGGTTTGTCCGACGTAATTGCTTAGCTCGGAGGTTGTCCAATAGTCAGTGTTGGTGATAGTTATGACGCCGTCATTGTCTTCGGTGTTATTGTTGTTTTCGTTGTTGTCTTCGTTGTTGCCTCCGCTAACGAGGTAGTTGGTGGAGTTCCAGATGTATGCCTTACGATCTACGGTCTCGTAGATAGGTGCATAAGATGCATTCTTTTGGTACTTGGTGAGCTCGCCATAGAGGATGACGAAATCGCCTACTGCCACAGTGTTAGGATCAGTAATTCTCTCGCCGTCAATGCCATAGACGCGGTAGGCGTAGAAATCTTCGGCAGAGTTAGCACCCTTGACTTGCTCGATATAGAAGGAGGCATTGCCGTATTTGGAAACATTGGTTGCGTGGTTGGTGTCAATCTTTTTGACATAGCCCATAATATAGTATTTGGTGCCCGTAGTGGCGCCAGAAGATAGTTTAGCGCATATATCGCGTGCCTCAAGCACGTCGATAGCGTCGGCAGGAATGTTCCACGATTGTGCCTCTTCGGGTATGGTGATAGTAGCCGCAAAGGTGGTTGCGGTGAAGAGGAGGTTAAGGAGTATAAATGTGAGTTTTTTCATTTGCGTATATGAATTGGGCTGCAAAGGTAATAAAAAAATCGCACATTTGCAAGTTTTGTTTGCTAAATGTGCGATTGGGGTTTTATCTAATGCTTGGGATAAATCCTCTCAGTATTTTAATGAGTTAATATATCTATAGAATTAGAAGTTCAGTGCCAAACCAATACCATTTTGGCTACCTTGGATAGTCCAGTAAGCACGTGGCGAAGTAGCTTGTGACACATTGAACATATCAACTGCCTCATTCATACGGTTATATCCAATGTAAATAGTTGGTATAGCAGCTAATACAGCCAAACCGCCAGCGATGATACAACTTGCTCCAGACCAGAACATGGCATCATTCTCCCACTTAGGACCATAAGCTAACATGATAGAGCCTGCCAAGTCCACAGCCAGACCAGCACCCAATGTCCACCAACCCGCTTGTGTACATTTCATACCGCTTTGGAATTTCTCATAAGCAGGTTGATGACGAGTTGAGAGGAACTCTGCACATTGCTTCTTGTCCATTACTTGATCGCCATAATAGATATAGCTACCTACTGGTTGTAGAAGGGTAGCATTGTTGCTGTTAACAATAATGGTTGTTCGCGCTTGGATAGCAGACGCAACCATCACAAGCATCATTACAAATAGAATCTTTTTCATTGTTGTATAAATTGTTACATTAATATCTTGGTTGAGCGAAGATTGCGTCCAGGGCGTTGGTAATCGCATAGCGGATGTTATCTGCTTCGGTAGAGCCATAGTCCTCTGATTCTGCGGTAGCAATCAGGTCGTTGGTCTGTGCGTCACGGAACTGAACGATGATACTTGTTGCATCAAAGAGCCAAAGGAATCCCACGCTGCGCTGTCCTGTCTCGCCATAGCTAAGTACCAAAGTCTCAGCGAGTTTGGTTTGATCCAATTGTGGCAAAACGGTAAAGCCTTTTTGCATAAGATAGCCAGACATCAAGTCAGCAGGATTGGTTGTTTTGGTCACGCCGCCACCCACATAGGTGGTGTTGTCCAACTTATAAGTGTGCACTTCGGTGCTACCAGTTACCGACCCCGTAGGCATGATATACACATAGCGATACTTGTAGAAATTTGGTTGTACGCTGCAAGTAGTTGGTTTCAAAGCGCTACACGCCGTAGCTGCTAATGCGATAAAAAAGAATAGGATTTTTTTCATATATTTGTTTGATTATAAACGTTTTGATGCATCTATCAGCATAAAGATCTCCACAAGATGTGGCTGCAGTTTTTGCCATTGCGCCTGAGGCATGGTATAATATTGTGTTCCAGCTTCGGTATAAACCACAATTTGCGGTGCAGTAGGCTGAATCATACTTTTCTTAACTGCCTCATATCGAAAAGTACAATCTGTACGATGGATCCATTGCTTCTTGTCCTTTTCCTTATATATAGAGTACACCACTGGACACATATACGCTTCATCCTCCAGCACCAACGCCACCGAATCCACATGGGTCAGCGTGTGGTGAGGCACTGTCATCTTGATAGACACGGAGTCTGTGCTGTTGAGATAAGTAATGTCGAATGGCAATTCGAATTTTCGATCCGTAGAGGTGAAGATATTCTCCGAAATGAAGAATAACTGTCCCTGGGTAGTAAGGCGCATGACATACATATCCTCCGTCTTCTCAGCAAAAACAGAGATATGCAAACATACTATAAGTAGTGTAAAAAAGATTTTTTTCATAATTGTTTAGAGGATAGCAACGAGAGCCATTTTCATAGCATGACTCTCGTTGCCAGAGATTTGTGATTACTCGCCGTAAACGGTGTAAGTAACTTTGGTGAACAAGCCAAGAACGCTGAAAGTTTTCTTGTCAACGTGGCTTACTTTCTTGATACCAGCTTGCTTAGCAGCTTTCTCAATACCTGCATCACCTACAGCAGCTACACCCAAAACGCTGAGAGCCTTAGCTTGACCTACCTTAGTACCCAAAGTGTTGCTAGTAACGGCTGTTGGCTCTGTTGTGTTCATGTAAACAGCACCTACCAAACCTACAGTACCGCAGCTTGTCAATGCAAGAGCGCATGCTACAGAAAAAATGATTTTTTTCATCTTGTTTTAAATTTGTCCCCTTGACCGAGCCATATCAGCGTATATACGACCAGACCAATGGGTTGTTCATTTTTGATTTATGAAGGATAATTTGTACGCTGACATTGCCCAAGGCAACCTAATCCTATTTTGTTACAATACAAAAAAGCAGCTGCCATGACTAAAAGCCACAGCAGCACACTATATATTCGATATACGGCGAGAACTACAACCTGAACGAAGCAAATACCCCCCCCCCATTTTGAGTGGCGCAAATCAAAGTTTTTATTGAGTTGTAAGTAGGCATTGCTTTAGTTATGAAGTTATGAGTTATGAGTGATAAACATTGTTTTAAGTAGGAAGTATGAGTGATGAGTGATGAGTTAAGCTTCGGCACAAAGACATGTATAAACATATCCTGGGCTTTGATAATATAACTGTGAGAGGGGGTTGAGCAAGTTTTGATAAGTGCGTGAATTATACACCTTATTAAAGGCATCGGGCATACTCAATCCCTCATTCTCCATGACCATACGAATCAAATCCGCAGTCATACCTTCTACCATGTATTGGAATTGTCCCTCAGTAAGTGTCATAGTCTCACTAATTGTTCAATAGCTTTTGGCGTGCAAAAAGCATATTGAAATGTTATACCTTTATGATACCGAATATTTGCTAAGAATTGTTCAAATGTGATATTCTGCCGTTTGAAGTCTCGAATCTGCAATCCGATATAGTCGTCCGCTATTGGGCCATAAACAATATCATATGGATGTTGAAAATCTTGATTCTCATCGCGGTTATTAAAAACGAACTCTGCCCATTCGCGTGAATACTCCGTAAATTGCAACACCTTTAATTCGGGGATTGCTATGCATTGTTCGTCCCACTCGAATGCAGTCACTGCTTCCTCCCCTCCAAACTGCACAACCTTGGCAACCGCCATTTTGCGAGCTTGCTCCTGTTCGGCGGACAAATAAAAGGCCTGCCCAAAATCTTTATATTTCTTGGACATTGTCAAATCAATGACATCAATCATCATATTAGAGCCATGGTACAGAATCATCCCAAAGTTCCTCCTTGTCGTTTGCAATAAGCTACTAAGCCATCTACCATATCGCGAAATGAGAGTGTATGCAGGATATCATAATGTTCCAAAAACATTTGCACACCGCCATACTGATTAATATAGCGATAGGAGTCTATCGTAGAAAGTCCAAAGCGTTGCCCAAACTCATTGATAAGGGCAACTAAAAAACCTATTTTGTTTTTGTTCAATTCGCTCATGCTATCTGTGGTACAAATTCTATGCAAAAGTTGTGCGCAAACTGTGCACGGAAACCTTTGCGCTGCAAAGGTACAATTTTTTTTGGGACTGTGCAAGAAAAATGCACTTTTTCGTGCATTTTTCAGTTTAGAGGACGGCACAGAGTGCCTACAGGACGCCGCAAAGCGGCTACAGGTTAGAGGTGAGGGGATGTCTAAAAACACAACTGCTAAATACTTAGTCAAATGAAAGAAAAATAGATTTTATCTATTCGGTACAAAAATAATAAACGTTTTGCTTGCGTATGTCGTTTTTTTTTAGTACCGTCGAGGGCACCGACCTCGTTCGTAAACTCACTCGCCCACCTCGAAATTACAGTTGAAAAATGCAGCCCATACTTCAGCTCGCTCGAGGCATATTTAGCAAGATGGCTATGCCTTATTCATATCCTACTTAACACCGATTTATAAGCAAGCTTCTTATCGGTGCTAAATAGTATATGAGATAGATAAATCTATCTTTTGCTAAATATTTTCTCGCTTTGCTTGCGTATGTGCATTTTTTTTAGTAACTTTGCAGCCGTTTATAAAATAGCATATTTTAAAGTTAATGAAAACGCTCAAACTTATACAATCAGACAGCTATTTGCGTCCTTATGCTGCGGCAATCGAGGGACGATATAATTACGCACTCAAACGCGAACAAGAACTCACTGGCGGCAAAACACTTAGCGAGTGGGCGAATGGATATCTCTATTTTGGTTTGCACAAAATAGAGGGTTCAGGAGTTCTTATCTCGCCTGAAGGCTCGAACGATTATTCGCAAGCGAATGTTCAGGAGTTTAGAAGTTCAGGAGTTCAGGAAGGTGGGAGTCTTCTGAACAGCGAAGCGTCTGAACCTCGGAACTGCAGTTCGACCGCGCCAAAGGCGCAATGGGTATTGAGAGAGTGGGCGCCAAATGCGACGGTGATCTATATGATTGGTGACTTCAATAACTGGCAAAAAGATGAGGCATACCGTTTGCAGCCACTAGAGAATGGCGTCTGGGAAATCGTATTGGACGAGGAGAAACTCCAGCACGAGCAACTCTATAAACTGCTTGTGGAGTGGCAAGGTGGCTGCGGAGAGCGTATTCCTAGTTATACCAACCGTGTGGTGCAGGATGAGGTGACCAAGCTTTTTGCTGCGCAAGTGTGGTGTTCGGGAGTTGAGGAGTTTAGGGGTTCAGGAGTTCAGAAGTGTAAGAAGGGATACAAGCGTCGCAAAGCGAATGATCCGCTGTTTATCTACGAGTGCCATATCGGTATGTCGAGCGAGGAGGAGAAGGTGAATTCGTATGAGGAGTTCCGTCGCGATGTATTGCCTCGTATCGCGAAACTCGGCTACAACTGCTTGCAGATTATGGCTATCCAAGAGCACCCTTACTACGGCAGTTTTGGTTATCATGTATCGAACTTCTTTGCCGTTTCTTCGCGCCAAGGTACACCCGAAGAACTCAAGCACCTGATTGCCGATGCACATGCCTACGGCATGGATGTCATCATGGATATCGTGCATTCGCACGCCGTGAAGAATGAGCTCGAGGGTTTGGGCAATTTCGATGGTACACCATATCAATATTTCCACGACGGTGCTCGCCGCGAACACCCAGCATGGGATAGTTTGTGCTTTGACTACGGCAAGACCGAGGTGTTGCACTTCCTATTGAGCAACTGCAAGTACTGGATGGATGAGTATGACTTCGACGGCTTCCGCTTTGACGGCGTGACATCAATGATGTACAAGAGTCACGGTTTGGGTGAGGATTTTGTGGATTACTCTTGTTACTACAACGGCAACGAGGATGGTGATGCGATTTGCTACTTGACCTTGGCGAATAAGCTGATTCACGAGGTGAAGAAGAATGCTATTTCCATTGCCGAGGATATGTCGGGTATGCCTGGCTTGGCTTATCCTATCAAGGATGGCGGTATGGGCTTTGATTACCGATTGGCAATGGGTATCCCAGATTTCTGGATCAAGTATATCAAGGAGGTGCGTGACGAGGATTGGAAAGCGGGACATATCTTCTACGAGATGACCAACCGTCGCCAGGACGAGAAGACCATCTCCTATGCCGAGAGCCACGACCAAGCCCTCGTGGGCGACAAGACCATCATCTTCCGCCTCTGCGATTCTGATATGTACTGGCATTTTGAGCACGGTCATGCGACCTACATGGTGGACCGTGGCTTGGCGTTGCACAAGATGATAAGACTGATCACGGCTTCGACGATCAATGGCGGATACTTGAACTTCATGGGTAATGAGTTTGGTCACCCAGAGTGGATTGATTTCCCTCGTCAGGGTAATGGTTGGAGCCATAAGTATGCGCGTCGTCAATGGAGTTTGGTGGACAATGAGCATTATTTCTTCAGCAATCTGAATAAGTTTGACGAGGCGATGGTGCACCTGTTGCGCGAGCGCCTTGCGCCTGTCAAAGATAAGAAATATGGCGTGCATTTGCCATGGGATGAGAAGCTTTGGGACAACGAGGGTGACCAAGTGGTGGCATTTAAGCGTGGCAAGCTGCTGTTTGTGTTTAACTGGAACGGCGTGAAGTCGTTTGATGGTTATGGCATAGCGGTGCCAGCTGGTAAGTACAAAGTGGTGCTGAACACGGATGCGACCGAGTTTGCGGGCTTTGGCTTGTCAGACGACAGCGTGGAGCACTTCACGATGCCAGATGACGGCTATTTGAAGGAAGGCAATGGCTGGTTGCAGTTGTACTTGCCCGCGCGCAGCGCCGTCGTGCTGGAGCTAGAGGATTGATATGTCCCACGGATTACACGGATAGTCACGGATGCAAAGAATCAGTGTGAATCAGTGTTATTAGTGGGCAGTAAAAAGAGTTAATCTGTCCCACGGATTTCACGGATGGACACAAATTAATTAGTGAAAATCAGTGTTATCAATGGGCAGTAAAAAGAGCATATTATTAACAACATAAAACAACAAAACCATGAGACTAATTGTTCAACCAAACTATGACCTACTTTCAGAGTGGGCAGCAAATTACGTAGCAAAACGCATTAACGAGTTCGGCCCTAAAGAGGGTACTCCATTCGTGTTGGGCTTGCCAACAGGTTCTTCACCTCTCGGCATGTATCGCAACCTTATTCGCCTTTACCAAGAGGGTAAAGTAAGCTTCCGTAACGTAGTGACTTTCAATATGGACGAGTATGTAGGTATTCCAGAGGATCACCCAGAGAGCTACCATAGCTTCATGTGGAAGAACTTCTTCTCTCACATCGACATCCGTCCTGAGAACGTGAATATCCTCAACGGCAACGCCGAGGATTTGGCTGCTGAGTGCGCGCGCTACGAAGAAAAGATCAAGAACTACGGCGGTATCATGCTCTTCTTGGGAGGTATCGGTCCTGATGGTCACATCGCATTCAACGAGCCAGGTAGCTCACTCACTTCTCGCACCCGCAAGAAAGAGCTCACCACCGACACCATCATCGCCAACTCGCGCTTCTTTGACAACGACGTGAACAAAGTGCCTAAGACGGCTCTCACCGTAGGTGTAGGTACCATCATGGACGCTAAAGAGGTTCTCATCATGGTCAATGGCCACAACAAAGCACGTGCGCTTCAACACGCTATCGAGGAGCCAATCTCTCATATGTGGACCATCTCTGCGCTTCAAATGCACCAACACGGTATCATCGTAGCTGATGAGGCTGCTTGCGCAGAGTTGAAGGTGGGAACTTACAACTACTTCAAAGATATCGAGAAGAACAACCTCGATCCAAAAAGCTTGCTCTAATGCTACAAATCTATAATACGCTTTCGCGTCAAAAAGAATATTTCAAACCCTTGCACGAAGGACACGTAGGCATGTATGTCTGCGGTCCTACCGTGTACGGCGATGCACACTTGGGACATGCACGCCCTGCTATCACGTTTGACCTTCTCTATCGTTACCTCATGCACCTCGGCTACAAGGTGCGCTATGTGCGCAACATCACCGATGTGGGCCACTTGGAGCACGATGCCGATGAGGGCGAGGATAAGATAGCCAAGAAAGCACGCCTCGAGCAACTCGAACCAATGGAGGTGGTGCAATATTTCACCAACCGTTACCACCACGATATGGAATTGCTCAACGTGCTGCCACCATCCATCGAACCACATGCCAGCGGACATATCATCGAGCAGATTGCCTTCGTCCAGAAGATCATGGACAAGGGCTATGCTTACGTCAGCAACGGTAGCGTCTATATGGACGTCGAGAAGTACGCCAAAGATTATCCTTATGGCAAACTCTCGGGCCGTAACCTCGAGGATATCGTCACCGAGACACGTGAACTCGACGGACAACAAGAGAAAAAGCACAGCTTTGACTTTGCCCTCTGGAAGAAAGCGGCGCCTGAGCATATCATGCACTGGCCAAGTCCTTGGAGCGAAGGTTTCCCTGGTTGGCATATGGAGTGCTCTGCAATGGGTACCAAGTACCTCGGCGAGCAGTTCGATATCCACGGCGGCGGTATGGACTTGATGTTCCCGCACCACGAGGCAGAGATCGCACAGAGTTGCGCAGCCCTTGGTCATGACAGTGTACACTACTGGATGCACAACAATATGATCACCATCGCGGGTAAGAAGATGGGCAAGAGTTATAACAACTTCATCACCCTCGAGCAGTTCTTTGCTGGCAATCATCACTTGCTGGAGCAACCATTCTCGCCAATGACCATCCGCTTCTTCATCCTCCAAGCGCATTATCGCTCCACGGTGGACTTCTCCAACGATGCCCTCGTGGCTGCGGAGAAAGGTCTTGCGCGCCTAACCGAGGCATACCAACGCTTAATGAAGATCAAGGCATCAGATGCTACTTCTGAACATCTGAACCCTGAACTCCTCAACTCGCTTCGCACGCGTTGCCAAGAAGCCATGGACGACGACCTCAACTCGCCTATCGTGATTTCTCACCTCTTTGATTCCGCACGCGCCATCAATACCGTATTCGATGGCAAGGGCACCATCTCCGAGGCTGACTTGGAGGAACTTCGTGCCGTATGGAAGACCTACGCAATGGACATCCTCGGTCTGCAATTGGACGGCGCGCAAGACGCAGGTGCTGGTATGGATGCATACAAGGGTGCCGTGGACATGCTCCTCAATATGCGTCTAGAAGCTAAGCGCAACAAGGATTGGGGTACCAGCGACAAGATTCGCAACGAACTCACCGCGCTTGGTTTTACCATCAAGGATACCAAAGACGGCTTCGAGTGGAGCCTTTGATTGGTTTAGTGTTTAGCGTTTAGTGTTTAGAGAATATACACGAAATATAGTAAGATTAGTCCTGCTGATGGCAGGACTAGTCTTAGGTTTCATAGCTTGTGGAACCAATTCTTCTGAACGTCAGAACTCCTCTTCTTCTGAACTCATAGAGGACACCATGGTGCGCTATCCAGGGCGCACGTTCAGTTACAAGGACAAGTTTCGCGACACCCAAGCCAAGCAGGTGCAAGCCGCGCAAGCCATTGGCTTAGCCACTCCTCCGCAAAATCGCCAAGAGGCAGCGCGTATGCGTAGCCAATTGTCGCTCATCAAGAGCAACGACAACTATATCGTGGACTCCCTCACGCACTCCATCCCTTACCTCGTGCCTGCTGCGGCCAAGGAACTGGAGCGCATTGGTGCCGAGTTCGCGGATATCTTGCAGCGCAATGGTTTGCCGCATTATCAGTTCTATGTCACCAGCGTGCTCCGTACCAAGGATGATATCAAGCAACTGCAACGCAGTGGTAATATCAATGCCACCACTAATTCTTGCCACAACTATGGCACGACCTTCGACTTGGCATACTTCCGTTTTAATAAGGTAACGCGCACGCGCGAGTACATGCACCAGGATAATCTAAAACTAGTGCTCGGACAAGTCTTGCTCAATCACCAACGTGCTGGAAAAATCTACGTCAAGTACGAACATAAGCAAGCCTGCTTCCACATCACGGTGCGCGAGTAGCGGATTATCCGCTACCAACGCGCAGCCATTTCACGCGCCACCGCAATAGCCCATAGCCTAGTGCTAAGATCCCAATCGCCCACAGGGCAATGGTGCACCACCTGTAAAACTTCGGCACATACCGCTCTCGTCAGAATTGGCTTGCAACAATGAACTCACTTGGTTCGTTGGGGGTGCCGCCATTCTTCCTCTTAAATCAAAATCGCATGCGCAATTTTGATTTAGTTAAACGGAGTACTATATACAAGAGGATGCAAAATATCGCACACCAAAAATATATAGTACAATGTTTATAGAAGTTAGGAATATATTTCTCAGGTGGTTTTTC
>JAFYSB010000028.1 GCA_017546705.1 Paludibacteraceae bacterium | reverse complement strand
GAGGTGCTCGTAGAGAAACAACGTGCTATCGTAGAAGGTGTTAACTTGGTATCTAAGAGTACCAAACCTAATGCAAAGAATCCTCAAGGAGGTATTGTTAAACAGGAGGCTCCTATCCACATCTCTAACCTCAACCCAGTTGAGAACGGCAAACCAGTTCGCGTTGGCCGCGTAGAGAAGGATGGAAAGCTCGTCCGCGTAAGTAAAAAATCTGGTAAGGAGATCTAACAATGAATACAGCAAGTTTAAAACAAGATTATCTAGAGCGCATTGTGCCTGCTCTGATGAAGGAGTTTAACTACACTACAGTAATGCAGTGCCCTAAACTCGAGAAGATCGTTCTCAACCAAGGTCTTGGAGATGCTGTGGCTGACAAGAAGCTCATTGATGTGGCTCAACAAGAGATGACCCTCATCACTGGTCAAAAAGCCGTTGCTACACTCTCCAAAAAGGATATCGCAGGTTTCAAGGTGCGTAAGAAAATGCCTATCGGCGTGCGCGTAACTCTCCGTGGTGAGCGTATGTACGAGTTCTTGGAGCGTCTCGTGCGCGTGGCTTTGCCTCGTATCCGTGACTTCAAAGGTATCCACAACAAGATGGATGGTCATGGCAACTATACACTTGGTATCCAAGAGCAAATCATCTTCCCTGAAATTAACATTGATAACATCACCAAACTTCTTGGTATGAACATCACCTTCGTGACTACTGCTAAGACCGATGAGGAAGGCTTTGCACTCCTCCGCGAGTTTGGTTTACCATTCAAAAAGTAATTAGACTATGGCAAAAGAATCAATGAAAGCTCGCGAGGTGAAACGCGCTAAACTCGTAGCAAAATATGCTGCTAAGCGTGCACAACTCCTCAAGGATGGTGACTACGAAGGTCTCCAAGCATTGCCTAAGAACGCTAGTCCAGTACGTTTGCACAATCGCTGCAAAATCACTGGTCGTCCAAAAGGTTATATGCGTGCATTCGGCTTGAGTCGTATTCAATTCCGTGAGATGGCGTCTGCTGGACTCATCCCAGGTGTGAAGAAAGCTAGCTGGTAAACAACTTTGAAATTCGCCCAGAGGACATAGGTGCCTCTGGGGAATAAATAAAATTAATTTATTAAATATTGTCCCGAAAGGCGGGATTAATTTAACAAACATTATGACAGATCCAATCGCAGATTATCTGACTCGACTCAGAAATGCAATCAAAGCTGGTCACCGCGTAGTTGAGGTGCCTGCTTCGAATCTGAAGAAAGAGATCACACGCATCTTGTTCGAGAAGGGTTACATCCTTTCTTACAAGTTCGTGGAAGATGGCCCTCAAGGTACTATCAAGATTGCCTTGAAGTATGATCCAGTTAACAAAGTTAACGCCATCAAGAGTTTGAAACGTGTATCAACACCAGGTCTTCGTCAATACGTTGGCTATCGCGAGATGCCACGCGTCTTGAACGGTCTCGGTATTGCCATCCTCTCTACTTCTAAGGGTGTGATGACCAACAAAGAGGCGCTCGGCATGAAGCTCGGTGGTGAGGTTATTTGTTACATCTATTAATTAAGGAGGAACTGCTATGTCAAGAATTGGTAAATTGCCTATCGCTATTCCTGCAGGTGTAACTGTAACAGTTAGCCCTGAGAACCTCGTGACTGTTAAAGGTCCTAAAGGTGAATTGAAACAACAAGTTAACCCAAATATCACTGTAACCGTTGAGGAAGGTGTTCTCACCGTAACTCGTCCAAATGATGAGAAGCAAAACCGCGCTATGCACGGTCTTTATCGCGCACTCATCAACAACATGGTTGTAGGTGTTAGCGAGGGTTACAAGAAAGTGCTCGAACTCGTCGGTGTTGGTTACCGTGTTGAAATGGCTGCTGGTATGCAAAATACCCTCAACTTTGCACTCGGTTATACACACCCAATCTACCTCCAACTCCCTGCTGAGCTTAAGGTAGAAACCAAGTCAGAGCGTAACCAAAACCCTCTCGTTATCCTCGAGTCTGCTGACAAGCAACTCATTGGCCAAGTATGCGCTAAGATTCGTTCATTCCGCAAACCAGAGCCATATAAGGGTAAGGGTATTAAGTTCCAAGGTGAAGTTGTTCGTCGTAAAGCTGGTAAATCGGCTGGTAAATAATTAGAAAGGAATAAGTTATGAATCAGAAAATTGCAAGAAGACTTAAAATTAAAGCATCTATCCGTACACGCGTTTCGGGTACAGCTGAGCGTCCTCGTCTGACAGTATTCCGTAGCAACAGCCAAATCTACGCGCAAGTTATCGACGATCTGCAAGGCAAAACACTTGCAGCTGCTTCTTCGCTCGCTATTAAAGATAAAATGACCAAAACTGAGAAAGCTGCTCAAGTAGGCAAACTCATCGCAGAGGCTGCTAAGGCTGCTGGCGTTGAGGCTGTTGTATTTGACCGCAACGGCTACCTCTATCATGGTCGAGTTAAATCATTGGCAGACGCTGCTCGCGAGGCAGGTCTCAAATTCTAAAACAAAGTGACTGTTATGAATCGAGTAAAATCAACACAAGACTTGGAGCTCAAGGAGCGCCTCGTTGCTGTCAACCGTGTAACTAAAGTTACAAAGGGTGGACGTACTTTCACATTTGCAGCCATCGTTGTTGTAGGAAATGAGGCTGGTATCGTAGGTTGGGGTCTTGGTAAGGCTGGCGAAGTTACCGCTGCTATCTCTAAGGCTACTGAATCTGCTAAGAAGAATCTTATCCAAGTACCAGTACTCAAAGGTACTGTACCTCATGAGCAATACGCTAAGTTCGGCGGCGCTCGCGTTTACCTCCAACCTGCATCTCACGGTACCGGAGTTAAAGCCGGTGGTGCTATGCGTGCCGTATTGGAGTCTGCTGGTGTAACCGACATCTTGGCTAAATCTAAAGGTTCTTCTAACCCTCACAACCTCGTTAAGGCTACTATCGCAGCACTCGGCGAAATGCGCGATGCTCGCACTGTAGCTCAAAACCGTGGCGTGAGTCTTTCAACAGTGTTTAACGGATAATAATTTGTGAAAATCATGGCAACAATCAAAATTCAAAAAGTACGCAGCACAATCGGCTGCCCACAAGTGCAAAAGGATACTATGTTGGCTCTTGGTCTTCGCAAGATGAATGCTGTAGTTGAGCACGAGGCTACTCCTGCTATCCTCGGCATGGTAAACAAAATTAAACACTTGGTTAAAGTAATTGATTAATCTTTAAATTTTAGCAAGCATTATGGAATTAAATAATTTAACGCCAGCTGCTGGTTCAGTAAAGACCGCTAAACGTATCGGTCGTGGTCCTGGTTCAGGACTCGGTGGTACTTCTACTCGCGGTCATAAGGGTGCTAAGTCACGCTCTGGTTACTCTAAGAAAATTGGTTTCGAGGGTGGTCAGATGCCTATGCAACGCCGTTTGCCTAAGTTTGGTTTCCAAAACATCAATCGTGTTGAGTACAAAGCTATCAACCTTTCTACTCTCCAAGCACTTGCTGAAGCTAAAAACCTCGAGAAAATCGGCTTGATCGAACTCCACGAGGCTGGCTTCATCAACAAAACTCAATTGGTGAAGATTCTTGGTAACGGTACCCTTACTGCAAAACTCACTGTAGAAGCTAACGCTTTCAGCAAAACTGCTGAAGCTGCTATCACAGCTGCTGGTGGTACTATCAACAAAATCTAATTAGTATGCGTAAGTTTATTCAAACAATCCAAAATATCTGGAAGATCGAAGATCTCCGCGCTCGATTGCTGACCACAATCCTTTTTGTGCTCATCTATCGTTTCGGTTCCTTCGTTGTTCTTCCTGGTATTGACCCTACAGCACTCTCTGCTCTGCATGCGCAGACAGCGGGTGGCTTGATGGCACTTTTGGATATGTTCTCAGGTGGCGCCTTCTCCAATGCTTCTATCTTTGCATTGGGTATTATGCCTTACATCTCTGCATCTATCGTAATCCAACTGCTCACTATCGCAGTGCCTTACTTCCAAAAGATGCAAAAGGAGGGTGAGTCGGGTCGCCAAAAGATGAACCAAATCACACGTTACCTCACCGTGGCTATCCTCCTTTTCCAAGGACCTAGCTACCTCGTTAACCTCTCTGTGCAAATGGCACAAGCTGGTCAAGCGCTTGCGGTAGGTTTCAACTGGTTCACCATCTCATCTACCATCCTCCTCTGCGCGGGCTCTATGTTCGTGATGTGGTTGGGTGAGCGTATCACCGATCGCGGTATTGGTAATGGTATCTCCTTTATCATTCTCATCGGTATCATCGCTCGTTTCCCTGCCGCTATCATCCAAGAGTTCTCTTCACGCTTGAACGAAGGTGGTGGTTTGATGGTATTCCTCCTCGAGATCATTATCCTCTTGTTCGTATTCGCTTTCGCTATCCTCCTCGTACAAGGTACACGCCGTATCCCTGTACAATACGCTAAGCGTATGGTGGGTAACAAGCAATATGGTGGCGTACGTCAGTATATTCCTCTTAAGGTAAATGCTGCGAATGTGATGCCTATCATCTTCGCACAAGCTATCATGTTCATTCCTATTGCATTGGCAGGCTTCTCTTCTTCTGAAGCAAATGCCTTCACACGTGCATTCATGAACAACGACGGCTTCTGGTACAACGCTGTATTCGCACTCTTGATCATCGTTTTCACCTATTTCTACACCGCGATTATCATCAATCCTGTACAAATGGCTGAAAACCTCAAGCTCAACAACGGCTTCATCCCTGGCGTTAAACCAGGCAAGAAGACTGCTGAGTATATCGACTCTATCATGACACGCTTGACTTTGCCTGGCTCTTGCCTCTTGGCTATCATCGCTATTTTGCCAGCTTTTGCACGCCTCTTCGGTGTTAGCATGGGCTTCGCACAATTCTTCGGTGGTACATCATTGCTCATCATGGTAGGTGTGGTCTTGGATACGCTACAACAAATCGAGAGCAAACTCCTCGAGCGTCACTACGATGGCTTCTATGAGTCTGGTATGCGCATCAAGGGTCGCTCCGCTATGGCTTATTAAGAAGAATGATATACCTAAAGACTGACGAAGAAGTCGAACTGATGCGTCGCAGTAATGACCTGCTCGGACGAACCTTGGCGGAAATCGCCAAGGTCATCCGACCAGGAGTTACTACTGCGGAGTTGGACAAAGTGGCTTACGAGTTTATCTGCGACAACGGAGGTATCCCTTCTTGCCTCGGATACGAAGGCTATCCTGCCACCTTGTGCACATCAGTCAACGAGCAGGTCGTACATGGTATCCCTTCTGACAAGGTAATACTCAAAGATGGTGATATCGTGTCGGTGGATACAGTGGTCAAACTGGGTGGCTTCTGCGCAGACTCTGCATACACCTTCCCTGTGGGCGAAGTTGCTCCAGAGGTGTTGCAACTCATGCGCACAACCAAACAGGCACTTTATCTCGGCATCGAGCAAGCAGTCACAGGTCGTCGTCTTGGCGATGTCGGTGCAGTCATACAAAATCATTGCGAGAAAGCAGGCTATTCTGTAGTTCGCGAGTTTGTAGGACATGGCATCGGTCGCGACATGCACGAAGAGCCTGAGGTATGCAACTACGGACGACGTGGCAATGGTATTGTGCTCAAGTCGGGCATGACACTCGCCATCGAACCAATGATCTGCCTCGGGCGCCGCAATGTGATCATTGAGAACGATGGATGGACTGCCCGCACGGCCGACCGCAAACCTGCTGCCCACTATGAGCACAGCGTATGCGTGCGCAACGGCAAAGCAGACATCCTGTCCACATTCGACTATATTCAACAAGTTTTAGGAGATCGTTTTATTTAATATTAACCAAGTAATCAGTTATGGCTAAACAAGATGCAATCGAAGTAGATGGAACTGTTACCGAGGCTTTGTCCAACGCAATGTTCCGTGTACAATTAGAAAGCGGTCATGTCATCATCGCCCACATCTCAGGTAAGATGCGTCAGCACTACATCAAGATTCTTCCTGGTGACCGTGTGAAAGTGGAGATGAGTCCATATGACCTCACTAAAGGACGTATTTCGTTCCGTTATAAATAACAAACTCTAAAACTCTATTAAAATGAAAGTTAGAGCATCTGTAAAAAAGCGCAATGCGGACTGCAAAATCGTACGCCGCAAAGGTCGCTTGTATGTAATTAACAAAAAAGAACCAAAAATGAAAATGCGTCAAGGATAAGCATTTCATAGAGGTAAACATTTAACAACAATTATCCTTAAGTAATTAATTATGGCTATAAGAATTGTCGGTGTAGATTTACCACAAAACAAGTGTGGCGAAGTCGGTTTGACTTACATCTACGGAATAGGTCGTTCAAGCGCAAAGAAGATCTTGGCAGAGGCAGGCGTTGACCCAAGCATCAAGGTACAAGATTGGACGGATGACCAAGCAGCTAAAATTCGTGAGATCATCGGTGCTAACTACAAAGTAGAGGGTGACTTGCGTTCAGAAACCCAACTCAACATCAAACGTTTGATGGATATCGGTTGCTACCGTGGTGTGCGTCACCGTATTGGTCTTCCATTACGTGGTCAATCTACCAAAAACAACGCTCGTACGCGTAAAGGTAAAAAGAAAACTGTTGCTAATAAGAAGAAAGCAACGAAGTAATCAAGTATCAACAACCTATAATATCTATCAATTATGGCAAAGAAAACTGTTGCAGCTAAGAAGCGCGTTGTAAAGATTGACGGTGTTGGTCAACTTCACGT
>JAFYSB010000033.1 GCA_017546705.1 Paludibacteraceae bacterium | reverse complement strand
GCCAAAATGGCAGCCCTGTCGTTAATGTGGAGCTCAAAATGATTAAGTATATTTTATTTCAGTGTCATGTTTCCCCAAGTGCTACTTGCTGCTGTACTTGTTGCAACTACAGGAGTTTGGGGCTTCTCGTTGATTAAGAACGCTTCTTTCTTTACATTCTTATTGATATAATCTGCCAAATCAGAATAAGATACATTACCTGACGTTTCTTGAAGTTTCTTCAACAAGAAATAGGTAAACAATCCATGTCCTTTCTCTGGATAAGTCATAGCTGTTTCATCGCCACTTGAAGCAGAGAATACTACAGCTTTACCAGCCAAGACTTCTTTCTTTGCTTCGCGAGCTACACCACGAGCTGCTACGAGCATACTGCCCTCCTTATTTGCGCCAGTGAAACAAGCATCCATAAAGTAGGTAATGTTTGATGCTTTGGTATTTGCCAAAGTGGTATAAAGCGTATTCAAACTATAGCAGGTAGTGGTGTTTGTTCCCTTTCCATCTACAGGAATGATATACGCATCACCTGTTTTCTCATCTGGAATACCATGACCACAGTAATATACAATCGCTTTGCATCCTTCAAAATTATTAAGTGCATATTTCAGCCAATCTACGCCGCCTGAAATTACACCATATGAAGCATTGGCGCAATAACGAATCTGACGCTCAGGAATACCTAAAGTCTTGATACAATACTCTTTGAATATTTCACCATCGTGTGCTGCAAAATTCACATCATCCACAAATTGATACTCCTCGTTAGCAATAATCAAAGCATATGTATCTTCTGATTTCTTGCTACTTTGAGGAATGTTTTGATCTACATCTGATTGAATAATCTCTTTTGGTGCTGTAGCATTATCTGCGATTTGTACATTATTTTCAATTTTTGCTTTAGGAGCATTTTCTCCCACAGGTGTTCCATCTGCGGCATAAAAAACATCTCCTTTCAATTCTAATTTCGCAACCCATTGAACAGGATAATTTTTCTTTAATTCTTTTTGCCACTTTTTCTCATCAATTAGTTGTATTGACATTTTCTTCTCATCAATACAAGCATAATATGTTTTACCTGCTTGAGCTCCTATCACAAGCGAATATTTCTGTCCTTCATTTTTTGCGTCTTCTGGACTTTGTAATCCAACATATCCTACGATGGTATGGTTACCTGGTTCTACAATAATTTCGTAATACTGCATGGTTGCAACATTTCCAAATAATTGACCATCAAAGTCAATGTAGTGGTGGAAACTATAGTATTTTTTACCTCCATAAACAGCTCCCATAGCAGCTCCAAAATCATAAGGGCGTAGAAGAACAATTTTAGCAGTTTCATTTGCTAATACATTTGAAATAGCCATCAAGACAAGCATTGATAGTAAAGTAATTCTCTTTTTCATAATCGTTTTTATTTATGTATTTGAATTGATTTTTCCATTGTTTGCATCGTTTCGTCATTGATGCGATTTTTGCGCAACCATCTCTGGAAGTCTTCTACGGAAAGTTCGGGAACAAACTCTCCTGCTTCTGAGGAAGGCATTGAAAAGTCTTTTTTAGAAAAGACAAGAATAAATGTATCAAATTCTACACTCTTGTCCGTTACCAAAATCGTTTCTTCTTGATAGGGATAGATTGGGTCGGCAGTCGAAAGATACGTATATTCTTTATTACTTTTTACCTCTCGCGCTGTGCCATCTTCATTCTCGTAGGGCATCATGCAATATATCATGCCTGCATTATCATCGCGAAAGAAGATAGCCACATAGCCATTAATAGGCGACTTGAACAAAATAGAAACTTTATCATTATTCCTAAATTGGTCTGATTCGAAGCCATTATTGAGAACCTGCATTTTCAATTCCACCTCTGCGGTTTTCAACTCACGCGCCTTGCCACATACCGAAGCGGTTATCACCATCACATCGTTTTCGTATGCAATGCTCACTTCTGGTTCTTTCGTATCGCTCAACCAAATGGCTTTTGATTCGGTGGAAGCATAACTATCCGACTGAACTTGTGATTTGCTATCCGAGGTGTGGATGGTTGTCGTAGTAGATTGTGATACAACCTGCCCAAATTCATTAGCAATAGCTTCGTTACGAGCTTTATCAATGGCTATTTGTTTGGCGCGGTTCAATGGAATCTCGCCGGGTACGGTATAGCGATACTCACCACAAACAGTTGCAACGCGTTGTGCGTGAATGGTTGCTGCAAATAAAAAGACTAATATTAGATTTATTATGTATTTCATTAGAAACCAAGTACTTTATCTAATTGTTCGTGCAAGTTTTCGCCTTTCTTTACCAATTCTTCACGAACAGCTTTCTTAGCTGCTTCTTTTGCCATTTCTCCATTATAAGCAATACGCACCATTACTTCGCGGTTTTTATTTTTCAAGATGCGATAACACTCTACAATTGCTATTGTGCGACCAATAGATTGGCTAATTAGATTCTTACTTGACATCACTGTTTCAGAAATACTTGCAGCTTGTTCTGCTGAAAGTTGCGAATTAGCAACAGTATTCTCTATCAATGCGCTTACTTCAGTTTGGATTTGTCCCGCAAGGTTGGTAATTGCTAATGAAGTAGCAGCAGTTTTTGCTGCATCATAATGCTCTGCAATAGATTGTGCATTAGCCATAATGTATTTAGGAAAACCTAAATCGTCATATTGATATTCCATTTCATATGAGCGTTGCAGTTGTTTCTCCAATGGAAGTGCACCTGGCGAAACCACCCAACCTTCTTTAGCAAGGCGTTTTGCTTCTTTCTTGGTGGCTTTATCCACTTTTGCAGCCAATTCTTGCTTAGCCATTTTTTGAACAGCTTTGCGTTCATTCATGATTTCCTTTGCATCTTGTGCAAAACTTGCGGAGCATGCTACCAGCATTGCCATCGCGAGAAATAATACTTTTTTCATACGATTGTTTTTTAGAGGTTAATTATTAGTTGTTTATATTCTTTTTGCATTACACATATAGGTATACAAAAAACGTGGATTTCGACTGTTGTCGTTCCACGTTTTGAGGCCTTCGCATTGCCTTTCTCTATCGAACAACAACGCGAAGCCCACGCCGAATATAAAATATACTCTCGTGCTACATAGTCAAGGTACGCGCGTGCGCATATATGAATATGCAAAAGGCGTACCAATAGGCACAAGAGGGATAATCTATATCCCGTAGGACATCTACCGTTGCTAAGTCCTGATAGAGAAGTGAAAGTTGCGAAGTTTCAAAACGTCAGAACAGAGCGTCAATAAACGCCTTTTAATTATGTCTGCTACCCTTCGCCGCTGATGTCAGACATCCCTCGGCGCAGGTTCACGGTGCAAAGGTAGTGAATTCTTTTGAGATGTGCAAGAAAAAACGCATTTTAGTGCGATTTTTCTGGTGTAGAGTGTAAAGTGTAAGGTGTAGAGGTGGGAGAATTTTGCGGGCGGAACCGCAAAGTACACCTCAAAATGAGTAAACTTTGTTAGGTATTGAGTCAACCTTTTTAGGTCTTTAGTTAACCTTTTCAGGAATGGAGATAACTTTTTTAGGAAAGCAATCTTAAGAAATAGCACTTTTTGTAGGCGGGGAGTTGAGTCGGAGTTTTCTCGGTCGTCGGTCGGTGTTCTCTCGGTAAAATAGGGCAAGGTATAAGAGAAGTAAAAGAGACGGCAATCTTAATAAAAAGCCTTTTTTGTGTTTCGGAGTTCTTAGGTCGTTCCTTGGTTCTTCCTTGGTTTATCCTTGGTCTTTTACACGGTGCTTAAATATAAGGTACAAGGGGAGGGAACCTTAATATTTGTACTGTTTAGAGGACGGTGCAGAGCACCTACAGTTTAGAGATTGGAGGCAGGAAGACTCAGCGAACTACCGCCGTGCACATAACAGACTACGGGAACAAAATCAAACGAAAGACATCGATAGGATTTCCTACCGATGTCTTTGTTTTGTATTGTCGGCTAATCGCCGAGGTTGTGTGCCCCTTAGAGGCTGGTTGTGTCGCTTTGCGATGGCGGGCGATTAAGCGAAGAGTTTGCCGAAGTCCTCGTGGCTAATCTCTTTCTCCTCGATCTTAGCTACGCCCTTGAGAGCCTCGTAAACCTTGTTGTCAGCAACGCGCTCTACGATACCGCGCAATTGTTTCTCATCCTTGAGAATTTGCTCAGCGTAGTTAGCCAAGTAGCTATCCTCTACATGCATAAGACCATATTGCATGAATTGCATCTTAGCCACTTGCTTAGCGTATGCCTCTACATCCTCTTTCTCTACTTGGATGTTGAAGTGCTTGAGGAGTTGGTCTTTAGCCAAGTGCCAACGCAATTCGTCCACCATTGCTGGGAAATCTTTCTCAAGCTCCTCCTCGGTGATCTTCTCGTTGGTAGCTTTCACCCAACGTTTCAAGAATGCCTCTGGGAACGCTACCTTAGCCATTTTCTTCATCACAGCCTCTTTAGCGTCCAAACCGAATTTGTACTTAGCGTCCTCAGCCATGTTCTCCTCGATCTCAGCTTTGATGCGAGCGCGGAAGTCAGCCTCGTCAGCTACGTTGTTCTCGCCATAAACCTTAGCGAACAACTCGCCATCGATAGCAGCAGCTTGGTGGCGGGTGATACCTTGGAGCTCGAAGGTGAAGTCAGATGTCAATGCCTCTGCTTCCTCTTTGCTGATGCCGAGCATAGAGCTAACCTCTACGCTGTTGCTGTATGCTTTGGTTGGGTTGAAGGTGATCACATCACCTACCTTTGCGCCAGCGAACAACTTAGCTTGCTTCTTGTCTGACATATATGCTGGGGTGAGCATACCGTTCTCCTTCACGATACCGTTCTCTTTTTGCTCGGTGAGAAGACCCTTCACTACGTCGCCTTCCTCTACGGTCTCAGCTTGTACATACTCGCCAAAGCGTTGAGCGTAGCTCTTCACTTGGTTGTCAACCATCTCGTCGGTAACGGTGATAGTGTATTGTGTGAGTTTGTTCTTGCCGTTGAGCAATGCGTCGAACTCTGGAGCTACTGCGATGTCAAATGCAAATACGAATGTGTCTTGTGTGTCAAGATCCATTTGAGGGGTCAACTCCTCGTTTGGCAATGGATCGCCGAGAAGGTTGAGGTTGTGCTCCTCGATGTACTTGTTGAGGCCTTCGCCGATAACCTTGTTGATTACCTCAGCGAGGATGCTCTTGCCGTACATCTTTTGC